>JAISYO010000019.1 GCA_031269865.1 Dysgonamonadaceae bacterium
CTTACCATCTTTACGTTGCCCGCTGCCAATATATGTTGCAACAAGGGCGTAGCGTTGCCGACGCGCTCTATCTCGCGCCCGAAGGTGCCCCGCACGTCTTTCGCGCACCGGCTTCGGCATACACCGGATCCGATTACCTGCCCGATAAAAAAGGCTATAACTTCGATGCTTGTCCGCCAAGCCTGCTCTATCAAGCCTCTGTAAAAGACGGCAATATCGTGTTCCCGTCCGGTGCTTCATACCGCATTCTCATACTGCCCAATTTCAAGACGATGCGCCCCGCGCTACTGTCTAAAATTACCGATTTGGTGCGCGATGGCGCAACGGTGGTGGGTTTGCCACCCCTGCAATCGCCAAGCCTGAGCGACTACCCGGCTTGTGATGCCGAAGTGCGCCGCTTGGCAAAAGAACTCTGGGGCGATGCCGCCAATGACGGTTTCACGCCGAGTGAAGCCATTACCGAACACGCTTTCGGCAAGGGCAAAATAATTTACGGCGCGGCGTTAGAAACCGAAGCCGACAACCTCTATCCGAAATACGACTTTACCGCCAACGTGCTGCGACAAATAACGCCACCCGATTTCGCCACCGATGGCGAAGTGCGTTATATCCACAAAAACCATGCGGATTACGATTATTGGTTTCTCGCCAACCGTAGCGACAAATCGCAGGACACCGAGGTGGACCTACGGATAGTTGGCGCACAACCCGAACTTTGGCACCCGGTTACAGGCAAACGCCGTCCCCTGCCCGATTACGTTGAAAAAGACGGTATTACGACTATCCCCTTGCATTTCGATGCTTACGAAAGCTATTTCATCGTCTTCCGCCATTCGGCAGAGCCACAACACATTGTTAAGGCAGAGGGGGAGGGGAATTTTCCAACCCTAAAACCCATTCAAACCCTCGACAACCCGTGGCAAGTCTCTTTCGACACCCAATGGGGCGGTCCGGCGTCCATTACCTTCAACCAACTGATTGATTGGAGTAAACACGAAAACGAAGGCATCAAATACTATTCCGGTACGGCGTTTTACAAAACGACGTTTGACCTTCCCGATCTGGCGAGCAAACCCTTGTACCTCAACCTCGGAAAAGTCAAGAATATGGCTCACATAACCCTGAATGGCAAAGATTTAGGAACGGTATGGACTGCCCCTTGGCAAGTGGACATCTCAAAAGCGGCGAAGAAAGGCAGAAACGAACTGACTATCGAGGTGGTTAATCTCTGGGCGAACCGTCTGATCGGCGACGAACAGCTACCCGACGACGGCATCAGCAACGGTAAGTACCCCGATTGGTTGCTCAACGGCGAAAAACGTCCGAGCAACAGATTCACTTTCAGCACACACCGCCATTACCGAAAAGATTCCCCCCTGCTCGAATCGGGGCTGTTGGGACCGGTAAGCATTTTATCAGGGAAATAATTTACAATAACAAGAAAAATAAATCACATTATGAAAAAAATATTTTTTATTGCATTAGTATTCAACGCACTATTTGTATGTGCACAGTCGCAGAACAGTTTCCCCGAACCGCGAGATTTGTATTCCGACACTTGGGTAGGAACAGATGCCATCGGGCGTAAAATGCCTTTGAATGAAGAAGTTGGCACGATAAAAACAGATCAACGCCGTGTTACCGGAATCTTTTATATCACGTGGCACGGACAAGGCAACAAAAACCTGCCACAACCTTACGCCGGAAACGTTACCGAAGTGTTGCAGAAAGCCCCGGCAGCACGTCTCGACGCCAAAAATCCGGAGTGGAAAATGAGTTCGTACCATTGGGGCGAACCCGAAACAGGCTATTTTTTAAGTCAAGACGAGTGGGTTATCCGCAAAGATATGTCGATGCTGACAGATGCAGGCATCGACGTGCTCGTGATGGACGTAACAAATGCCGTGCGCTATTGGGACGAATGGGACGTTACCTTTCAAACGATGCAGAAAATGAAGGCGGAGGGCAACAAAGTGCCTCAATTCTGCTTTTGGGCGTTCAACGGTCCGGTAATCACGGTGGTGCAGGATTTGTACGAGAAAATCTACAAAACCAACAAATACCGCAACTTGTGGTTCTACTGGGACGGAAAACCGTTGTTGCTCTGCAACGGCAATCCCTTTGTGGCAGCCGAAAGCCGCAGCGAACACCCAAACCCGAACTACGATTCTCTTGCCGTAGCCGATCCCGCCAACCCGCATTACTTGGATCCCGACTTCACTGAAAAATTCTACAAAGACTACACCAAAGAGGTAAAAGAATTTTTCACGATCCGCACGATGTGGTGGGGCTATTACAACTGGGACGGAAAACGCTTCATCGGCACCGAAGACAATTGGAGTTTCGGTTACAGTATGGCAGAACCCGAAGTGAAGGCGTTAAAGCCCATCGAATTGCTCTCGACACACAAGGGCAAACGCGAACAGGCAGCCGTTACTCCTGCCCAACACCCCGTTACGATGACGAAAGAGAATATGGGCGTGGGCAAATCGTGGTCGCGTCAAAACGGCGAACCGCCTCTCAACGAGTACGATATGCCGCAACCCGCTTATGTGCCTTGGCTCGGCAAAACGGTGGAACACCCGGAAGACTACGGCATCTATTTTCAGGAACGCTGGGACGAAGTGCTGCAAGCCAACCCCGAATTTCTGTATATCAACGACTGGAACGAGTGGACAGCTGGCAAATACAACGACACGGTAAACTGGCTCGGACGGCGCAATCCGTTTATGTTTGTCGATCAGTACAACGCCGAGTTCAACCGTTGCATCTATCCGATGAAAGGCGGTTACACGGACAATTACTATATGCAGATGGCGCAAAATATCCGCCGTTACAAAGGTGCGCGTCCAATCCCCGTCCAAAACGGCTTTGCCAAGATCAGCATCGACAGCGATTTTGCCGACTGGGACATCATAACCAACGAGTTTCGCGACACGCGGGGCGATGTTACCCACCGCGATTCCTACGGCTATGCCAATATCCATTACGTGAATAATTCAGGGCGCAACGACATCGTTACCGCGAAAGTCGCTGTCGATGAGAATAATATCTATTTCTTTGCAGAAACCGACAACGCCCTCACTCAGCCCACCGATCCCAACTGGATGCTGCTGCTTATTGATGCCGACAACAATTCCGAAACGGGCTGGTACGGCTACGATTACCTGATTAACAAACAAGCCGGCACCTTGATGAAGTATTCCAGCAAGAGTTGGAAAAAGACTGCCACGCTGAGCTATTCCTGCAAGGGCAATCGCCTTGAAATCGCCGTACCGCGCACAGCGTTGAAAATCAACGGAAAAGAGGGCTTTACCATCGACTTCAAATGGAGCGACAACCCCGCCTCGCTAACCGATCCGATTTCGCTCTGCACCGATGGCGACACCGCCCCAAACCGACGGTTCAATTACAGGTTGATCTGGAAAAAATAGGCAAATATGCGATCGCCGTCCCTATTGTGTGCGCACTGTTGGCGAGAATGGGGTTTGGATACGCGCCCCACGTGGGAGTGCCACTCAGTTGTATGCTTATCGTCGCGCTGTTCAGCCGCCACGAAGTCCGCTCGTCCGCGTGGTGGCTGATCGCCGCGCTCGCATTTTCCATTGCGGGGGACTGGATGCTCGGACATCGGGGCGGCGACACAATGCGTTTTGTCTATGGCATCGCGCTGTTTTTCGTTGCGCACATAGGCTTTCTTTTCTTTTGCCTATGCCACGGACGGATTAAAACGCAGTGGTTGTGTGTGTTGCTGGCAGGTTACGGACTTTTTTCCATTTTCGGACTTGCACCGGCCATCAGCCTCAGCCATCTGTTATTGCTCGTAGCCGTGTTGTTTTATATGCTTATATCCTGTTTCTCGCTCGCAACTTCTGCCGGACTGAGATTCAGCCCTTTATCGCGCTGGCTCTTCGTCGCCGGAATTGCCTGCATCGTATTCTCTGACACGCTGATAGCCCTGCACGAATTTATGTACACGGCACACTGGCTCTACAAATCGTTGATGATGCCAACCTATTACGGCGCACACATTCTCATAACCGCTTCGGTTCTGCGATCGGGCAGTTGAAGCTAGCTTTGCTTTTTCTTTTTTGCATATTCGCATCTTTTATGCTATATTTGCGACATCAAACGAAATCAAATGAAATCAAATCAAAGCGAATTATCTTCCCGATGAAAAAACAATCAATGTATCGCATCGCGGGTTTTGCCCTGCTTATTTTGTTTTCTTGCGCGACAGCCGGTTGCAAAAGCAATTCCGCAAAAACAAGTCATTTGATTGACAGAGAAGACAGAAATAGGCTTCAACAGTATTTTGAATACACACCGGCGAACGCCATTCTCGTCAGCGGACATCGCGGTGGGCAGGAACCGGGCTTCCCCGAAAACAGCATCGAAGGTTTTCAGAACATCGTGAAACAGATGCCGGCTTTCTTCGAAATAGATCCGCGCCTAACCAAAGACAGCGTGATCGTCCTGATGCACGACGCTACGCTGGAACGGACGACAAACGGAAAGGGGAAAATATCGGATTACACGTGGGACGAGTTGCATTCCATCAGGCTGAAAGATTTCGAAGGCAAACTTACCGAATATAAAATCCCGAAATTGGAAGACGTCATTCGCTGGGGCAAGGAAAACTCGGTTGTCGTCAATCTGGACAAGAAAGACGTACCGATGGAAATGATAGCAGCCCTCATCAAAAAATGCAACGCGCAGGATTACATTATGCTGACGGTGCATACCGGGGCGCAAGCCCGCTTTTACTACGACAGATTTCCAGGCATCATGCTTTCGGCTTTCGTGCGCGATAACAAAGAATACGAAGATATGGCAATTTCCGGCGTTCCATGGAAAAATATGATCGCGTACATCGGCGCGACGATAGATGAAAAAAACAGGGATCTGGTGGAAAAACTGCACAATCACGGCGTGCGCTGTATGCTGTCTTTCGCCCCAACCCACGATCGCCTGAAAACACCTGCCGAACGCGCAACGGCTTACAAAAAGGAAATAGCCCTCAAACCCGACATCATTGAATCGGATATTCCGACGGAAGTTTGGAAGGCGATAAACAACTAATTTATGACCATCGAAGAGGTTTTAATAGCGGCGCGGGATACGAAGGCGTTGATGATCGGGAACGGGATCTTAAACCGCGCCCCCGAATTGTTTCGCGAACAGTTCCCCAACAAGAAAGCGATCATCGTTGCCGACAACAACACGTGGCGGGTTGCAGGAAAAGAGCTTGCCGAGCTGTTGAGAAATGCGAAAATCGCACAAGAGGACGCTTTTATCTTTACCGATTCTGAATTGTATGCCGAATACGGATATGTGGACGAACTGCTTGGGCGGCTAAAAAATACCGATGCCGTCCCTATCGCCGTCGGTTCCGGCACCATCAACGATTTAGTCAAACTGTCGGCGCACCTGACCGGAAGGCAATACTTATGCGTGGCAACTGCCGCATCGGTGGACGGATACACCTCGTTTGGGGCATCTATCACGGCGCAAGGCGCGAAAAAAACCTTCGACTGCCCCGCACCGCAAGCCTGCCTTGCCGACACGGACATTATCGGCAGGGCACCGGCGGAAATGACGGCTGCCGGATATGCCGATCTCTTCGCCAAAGTTACGGCTGGTGCCGACTGGATTCTTGCCGACCGCCTTGGAGTTGAAGCCATCGACACGAAGGCTTGGAACATCGTTCAAGAGGGTTTGCAAGACGCGCTTTCCGATCCCGAAGGCGTGAGAAACGGCAATTCCGCCGCAGTCGGCAAATTGATAAAAGGGCTGATGATGAGCGGATTTGCGATGCAATACTTGCAATCGAGCCGTCCCGCTTCGGGGGCGGAACATTATTTCAGCCACTTGTGGGATATGGAACACCACCAATACAAGGGACAGCACGTGTCGCACGGCTTTCAAGTGAGCATCGGAACGATTGCCGAAACCGCACTTTACGAGCAGATTTTGAATACCCCGATGGAAAAGTTGGACGTCGAGGCAGCTTGCAGGGCTTGGGCTACGCAGGAAGAATGGGATCGACGGATTACCGCGATTTTCAAGGACAGCGGTTTTTTGCAACGCTGTTTAGACGAATCACGCGCCAAATACGTTACGCGCAAACAGTTGGCGGAACAATTAGCCTTGCTGAAAGAGCGGTGGGCGGAAATCAAGCAAGCCGTCGGCGAGCAACTTGTGCCTTCTGAAACGTTGAGGGAACGCTTGCAAGCCGTCGGCGCACCGACAGAACCGGAACAAATCGGCATATCCAATGAGCGGCTTCGCCGGACTTTTGTCCACGCGCCGTTTATCCGCAGTCGTTTCACGGTTCTCGATCTCGCGGTACGCTGCAATTATTTGGAAAAATGGCTCAACAAGCTGTTTGGCAAAGGCGAGCGTTGGGATTTCAACGAACCCAAATCCAACATAGATAATTCTTTACGGATATGAAAACTTTTTTTTATTGCCTTATCATCGCCGTTTTTTGGTTTCCGTCGGCAATTTCTGTTTTTGCCTGCACTTCGGCAATCTTTACCGGAAAAGTAACGGCAGACGGCAGGCCGCTGTTGTGGAAACACCGCGACACCGATGACGAAAACAACCACATTAAATACTTCAACGGCAAAAAATACTCGTTTATCGCCTTGATGAACAGCGAAGAAACCGACGGCACCGCTTGGACGGGGACGAACAATGTCGGTTTTTCCATTATGAACACCGCTTCCTACAACCTCAAAGACGACAAAGATCCCTTGCAGGATATGGAAGGGGTTGTAATGTACAAAGCCTTGTCGGAATGTAAAAACCTCGCGGATTTTGAAAAATTTCTCGACGATTATCCGCCTCCGATAGGAGTGGAAGCCAATTTCGGGGTTATCGACGCCGAAGGGGGCGCAGCCTATTACGAAGTGAACAATACACGATGGACGAAAGTTGATGCCAACGATGCCAAAACAGCCCCCAACGGCTATCTGGTTTATACCAATTTCTCTTACACGGGACGATTCAACGAAGGAATGGGCTATGTGAGATACCAAACGGCAAGCGAAATCATCGCAAAAAAAGCTTCGGAAAGAAATTTTACGCCCCAATGGATTTTCAACAACCTTTCGCGATCGTTTTACCATTCTCTATTGGGAATCGACTTGAAAAACGAAAAATTTTCCCCCGAAAATGCGTTGGGCTGGGTGGTGGATCAAGATTTTATCCCACGAAAAAGCACGACGGCTTCCATCGTTGTGCAGGGGGTTAAACCGGGGGAAAACCCCGAAATGACGATTATGTGGACGGTTCTCGGTTATCCCCCGGCAGGTATTGCCGTCCCGCTCTGGGTTAAGCAGGGGGAAAATCAGCCGAAGTGTATGATGCGCACCGATACGTCCACCCACTCGGAAATCTGCGATTATGCCGTCGAATTGAAACACAAAAGTTTTCCCATAACGAGGGGGAACGGAAATAAATATCTGTTTTTCAAATCATTATACAACCAATCGGGTTCGGGCTATATGCAATTGTTATATCCGTTTGAAAACGAGATATTTGACATTTACGCCAAGCCCGTGGAAAAATGGCGAAAATCGGGAATAGACCGTCAAGAACTTCATCTTTTGCAAACAAAAACTGAAAATATAATCAAAGAGGCTTACGCTAAAACACATTTATTATGACAAAATCATTCAAATACTGGCAAACACGCACCATCGTTGTTACGATGATCGGCTACGCGCTATTTTATTTTGTGAGGAAGAATTTCAGTATGGCGATGCCGGGTATGGAAGCCGATCTCGGCATAACCAAAACCGGATTGGGTATTTTCCTAACTCTCAACGGATTGCTATACGGGGCTTCGCGATTCGTCAATGGCTTCTTCGCCGATCGCCTCAATGCGCGGTTTTATATGGCTACCGGATTGGCGCTCTGCGCCTTGTCGAATTTCGCCTTCGGCTTCGGCGAGGACATTGCCGGGTGGATAACCGGGGAACAATCGGGTTCGCAGTTCACGAACACGCTGATACTCTTTATGGGCATCACGTGGGTAGTCAATGGTTTGTTGCAAGGCAGCGGTTTTCCGCCCTGCGCACGACTGCTGACACACTGGATACCGCCGAAAGAGTTAGCCACCAAAATGTCCGTATGGAATACTTCACATTCCATCGGCGCAGGTATCGTCGTGATTCTCTGCGGTTATATTATGGGCAATATGGGCGTTGGCGAGGCGCACACGGGCGCGTGGCGATGGTGCTTCTGGATTCCTGCCGGAATATCCCTCGTCGGCTCGCTTTTCCTCTTTGTCTTCCTTCGCGACACCCCTTCCACCGTGGGACTGCCCGAACTACCCGAAACGGCGGCGTTGAAAGAATCGGAAGCAAGCGAATCCGACAAGGCTGCCACAAAAGACTTCCTTCGCGAAAAAGTTTTCGGCAACCCCCTGATATGGATACTCGGATTTGCCAACTTCTTTGTTTACGTGGTGCGTTTCTCGGTGTTGGATTGGGGACCGACTTTGTTGAAACAATCGAAAGAGGTTGATTTGCACATAGCGGGTTGGTTAGTCGCGCTTTTTGAGATAGCGGGAATCGTGGGAATGCTTGTCGCCGGCTGGGCTACCGATCGCTACCTGAAAGGGAAGGCGCATCGCACCTGCGTTTTCTGTATGCTGGGGGCGGCAATCTTCTCCTTCCTCTTTTGGCAACTACCTGCCAACGCGCCAATATGGACTTTCTTCGTAGTACTTTGTTTCACAGGATTTTTCATTTACGGACCACAAGCCTTAGTCGGCATAGCCGCCGCGAATCAGGCAACCAAGAAAGCCGCCGCCACCGCCAACGGACTGACGGGCATTTTCGGCTATGCAAGTACAGCCGTGTCGGGTGTCGGCTTCGGCTGGTTAGCACAACACTACGGCTGGGACTTTGCCTACATAGCAATCGTTGCAATGGCTCTCATCGGTATGGGGGTATTCCTGCTAATGTGGAACGCCAAGGCGGACGGATACGAAGAGAGCAAGGAATAAAAATAAGAAATAGGAAATAATGAATGACAGACTAAAACGCTTGCGCCTTTTGGCGTTGGACATGGACGGAACGATTTACAAGGGCAGTACGCTCTTCCCTTTCACGTTGAAGTTTCTCGCGGATATGAAAAGCATCGGCATCGACTATGTGTTCCTAACCAACAACCCCTCGAAGAGCACGCAGGACTACCTGACACACCTGAAAGAAATCGGCATCAATGCCACGAAGGACGAACTTTACACTTCTGGCGAGGCGACTATCGACTACCTGAAACACCGCCACCCGGAATTTAAACGATTGTTTATCCTCGGCACGCCAAGTCTGATTGGCGAGTTTGAGGCTGCCGGCTATGTTTCCACCGCCGATAGCGCGGACGATCGTCCCGATGCCGTGATCGCAAGTTTCGATCGCTCGTTAGTCTATTCAAGGTTGTGCCGTGCCGCGTGGTGGGTGCACGAGGGCTTGCCCTATATCGCCACCAACCCCGATCGCGTTTGCCCTACCGATCAACCGGTGGTGCTTGTCGATTGCGGATCCATCTGCGCAGCCATCGAACAGGCGGCCGGCAGAAAGCCCGACGTCATCATCGGCAAGCCCGAACCGCGAATGCTCGAAGGCATTATGCAACGGCGCGGACTGAAACCTGACGAGGTGGCTATGGTGGGCGACAGAATCTACACCGACATTGCTATGGCAAAGAACACCAACACCTTGGGCGTGCTGGTGCTATCGGGCGAATCAACCGCCGAAGACTTGAAAAATGCCTCTGTCCTCCCCGATATAGTCGCGGACGATTTGGCGATGCTGGGGCGTTTGATTCAAGAGGCAAAGGGGTAAATAAAAAAAGACGGTGCGTGCACCGTCTTTGCTTTTTTAATTCTGGACGCAACGCACTGATCGTCCGTTGGCACGGCAGGGGAGGCCCACGGCCGGGTAGCCGAAACCGAGGAAACCGAGATTGAAAAAATCGAAGCCCAAACTCCACGCATCGTCCGAACCGTAGGGCGTGGCTGACCAATAGCTGCCGGCGCTGCCCTGAAAGTCCAACGAACCACCGCTGTCGCCGTAGCGCCAGCCCGCAGCCGGAAAAAACAAAGTCTTAGCGCTTGTTGCATCGCTAAACTCGTAACCGTTGATGCCGGAAGAATTGTAATCGGTTTTCCATTCTTTCGTGAACAGGCTCGCCAAGGCGTCAAACTC
>JAISYO010000090.1 GCA_031269865.1 Dysgonamonadaceae bacterium
TTGTTACGGTGTCCGATTCTTACCACAACGAAGGCGCGATTTGCTTACCCGCTTTTTTCTTCCATTCCAAAATCGAAAAATAAATTTTTTGATATGAAAAAATAGGGCGGAACTCGCGAAAAATACGTATTTTTGTAAAATGGATAGTAACCAAAAATTGAGGAAGCAGGTTAAGGACGAGTTTATGAATTACCTTACCCTGCGCAAGCATCGGCGCACACCGGAACGGTTCGCCATTCTCGATCATATTTATTCTTCTACGAAGGGGCATTTCGATATGGATTCGCTCTACAAGTCGATGATAGAGTCTAATTTCCGGGTGAGCCGCGCTACGCTCTACAACACCATTGATTTGCTGCTCGACTGCGGTTTGGTTGTGAAGCATCAGTTTGGCGCAAACGTGTCGAAATACGAACGCAAATACGGCAACGAGAATCACGATCATATCATTTGCACGGTGTGCGGCACGGTTTGGGAAGCAAAAAACGAGGCTTTCTTCACGTCCGTACAGCAGAAAAAAATCAAAAAATTCACGGTTCATTATTACAGTATGTACATTTACGGTATTTGCAGCAAGTGCAGCCACGCCAAGAAAATGGAATTGCGAAAATTGAAAAAAGCGGATAAATAGACGACGGACAGATAAGGTATATCGTTAAAAATGAAATCAATAAAAACTAACGTATCGACATAAAAATGAAAGTAGATGTAATTTTAGGGCTTCAATGGGGCGACGAAGGAAAAGGCAAGGTGGTAGATGTGCTCACGCCCAATTATCAATTGATTGCGCGGTTTCAAGGCGGTCCCAACGCGGGGCACACCTTGGAATTTGAAAGCCAAAAATACGTGTTGCGTTCCATTCCGTCCGGTATTTTTCAGGGCGGGAAAATCAATATCATCGGCAACGGGGTGGTTATCGATCCCGCCCTTTTCAAAGACGAGGTGGAAGCCTTGGAAGCATCGGGACACCCCTTGACCGACAGGCTCTATATCTCGAAAAAAGCCCATCTGATACTTCCCACGCACCGTTTGCTCGATGCGTGTTACGAACAATCGAAGGGCGACTCGAAAATCGGGACGACAGGGAAGGGCATCGGTCCCACCTACACCGACAAGGTAAGCCGTAACGGTTTGCGCGTGGGCGATATTTTCCACGATTTCGAAGCGAAATACCGCAAGGCTACCGATCGCCACAAGGAAATCCTCGCGCAATACGGCTTCCAATACGACTTGGAACCGATAGAAAAGGCGTGGTTCGCTGGATTGGAAAAGCTGAAAACCTTCAATCTGATTGACAGCGAGAATTTTATCAACAAACAACTTTCCAAGGGCATAAAAGTGCTTGCCGAAGGTGCGCAAGGCTCGATGCTCGACGTCGATTTCGGCTCTTACCCCTTCGTTACCTCATCGAGCACCGTTTGCGCGGGTGCTTGCACCGGATTGGGAATCGCGCCCAACAAGATAGACGACGTGTTCGGTATCTTCAAGGCGTATTGCACGCGGGTGGGCAGCGGTCCTTTCCCCACGGAACTTTTCGATGAGGACGGACAGAAATTGCGCGATTTGGGCTACGAGTACGGTTCGGTTACCGGACGTCCGCGCCGTTGCGGGTGGGTGGATTTGGTTGCCCTTCGCTACACCATTATGCTCAACGGCGTAACCAAACTGATTATGATGAAAAGCGACGTTCTTGACACCTTCGACACGATAAAAGCGTGTGTGGCGTACAAAATAAGGGGGCAGGAAACCACCGATTTGCCCTTCGATTTGGGCGACGGCGTGGAACCGGTGTATGTGAGTTTGCCCGGTTGGAAAACCGATATGGCGCAGATGCAGTCGGAAAACGAGTTCCCGGAACAATTCAACAACTACCTCTCGTTTCTCGAAAGGGAATTGGGCGTGCCCATCGCCATCGTGTCGGTTGGTCCGAACAGAGCGCAAACGATACTGAGATAGCACGTTATATCAAATATAGATGAATTAACCAACAGAAAAAATAAAACAAAATCGTATGAAATTGCTGGATGACATTATTGCAAGGGCGAAGGCGGACAAGCAGCGCATCGTGCTTCCCGAAGGGACGGAAAAACGCACGATTATGGCAGCCGACAGACTTCTCGGCGATGGGGTAGCCGACATTATTTTGATTGGTAATCCGAAAGAAATCAAATCCTTAGTCAATCAGTTTGAATTAAAAAACATAGGGAAGGCAACGATTGTCGATCCCAAGCGCCACGCGAAGAAAGAAGAGTATGCCAATCTCTTGTTTGAATTGCGGAAAAACAAAGGCTTGACTTTTGAGAAGGCGCTTCAATTGGTGGAAGATCCGCTTTATCTGGCTTGCCTGATGATTAAAAACGGCGATGCCGACGGCGAGATTGCCGGAGCGCAAAACACCACCGGCGACGTGTTGCGCCCCGCCTTGCAAATCATCAAAACCGCGCCGGGAGTGAGCGTGGTTTCAGGCGCGTTCATTATGTTCACGCAAACGCCCCAATACGGCGCGGACGGCGTGATGGTGTTTGCCGACTGTGCCGTGCTTCCCAATCCCAATGCCGAGGAATTGGCTTCGATAGCCGTTTCCACGGCTCAGACGGCTCAGGCTTTGGTGGGCGTTGAACCCCGCGTGGCAATGTTGAGCTTCTCTACGAAAGGGAGCGCCAAACACGAAATGGTGGATAAGGTGGTGGAGGCAACCCGCTTAGCAAAAGAAAAAGCCCCCGGCTTGGCTATCGACGGCGAATTGCAAGCCGATGCTGCCCTCGTGCCTTCCGTGGCAACGAGCAAAGCCCCCGGAAGCCCCATCGCAGGGAAAGCAAACGTGTTGGTGTTTCCATCGCTCGAAGTGGGCAATATCGCCTATAAATTGGTGCAACGCTTGGGCAATGCCGAAGCCATCGGCCCCATTTTGCAGGGAATGGCTGCGCCGGTAAACGATCTTTCGCGCGGCTGCTCGGTGGAGGACGTGTATAATATGGTAGCCATCGCAGCCAACCAATCAATCGCATTAAAAAAGAAATAACGAAATAGAAATGAGCAATATGATTATTGAGCCTATCGAACAATATGGGCTGCACATTAGTGGGGAAATCAAGCACAACAAACCTCTATTCAGCAAGATAGGGGTTGCCGGCTGCGGCAAGGAAGGGCGCACGATCGTCAGTTTGGCAGCATCGGCAGGAATGGACGTGGTTTTCCTCGAAGAGTCGCAAGAGCGCATCGACTATGTGATGCGGCGGTTGAACCGTAACCTCGACACCAAAATTCAGAATTGGGGGCTTACCCAATCGGAAAAGAAATCCATCATCAACCGCATCGTGCCCACGCTCAGTTACGACGATTTCAAGGGTTGTGATTTGGTGGTGGAATGTACGCGCTATTCGGAATCGGGATGCAGGAGTACCCCCTTGCGAAAAAGTATCTTCAAGATTTTGGAAGGCGTTTTGGAAACGGACGCCATCATCGCCACCAACGGTTCAACTGTGATTGTCAGCGAGTTGTCTGCCGAATTGGAACACAAGGATCGTTGCGTGAGCCTCTATTTCCCTGTCGCACACCCCGATGCCCGCATTTTGGAAATCGTGAGCGGAATGTACACCTCGCCCGAAGTGTATGCGAAAATGGAAATTTTCTCGAAACTCATTGGTTATGAGCCACATAAAATAAGCGAGAGCAACGGTAACGTGAGCTTGCGCCTGATGGTAAGTATGCTCAACGAGGCGTGTCAGATTTTGCTCGAAGGCATTTCTTCGATGGCGGACATTGAGGAAACCTTTACCATCATCTACGGACAACGCTACGGCATTTTTCGCCTTGCCGATATTGTGGGCATCGAACGGCTCGTGTCGTTGATGGAAACAATGTTCAATGACTTCGGCGACAAAAAATACAAGCCTAACCCGATTTTGTGGAAGCTCTACCGTTCCAACCAATTGGGCGTGCGCACACGGAAAGGCTTTTATATTTACGACGAAAACGAAAAGCCCATCGGCGAAAATATCTTCTTGACACGTTGAAATTTATAATTTTATTTTTATGAAAATATTAGTATTAAATTGCGGGAGCTCATCTATCAAATATAAGTTTTTCGATATGTCCACCGAAAGCATTCTCGCGCAAGGGGGAATCGAAAAAATAGGGCTGAAAGGCTCATTCTTGAAACTTACCCTTCCCAAAGGCGAAAAAGTGATGCTCGAAGGCGAGATATTGGAACACCGGGCAGGCATCGAGTATATCCTCGGCGTGTTGCTCAGTGAGAAATACGGCTGCATCAAGTCGTTGAACGAGATTGATGCCGTCGGACACCGCGTGGTGCACGGTGGGGAAAAGTTCAATCAGAGCACCTTGGTTACCGAAGAGGTTATCAAGATGATTGAAGACAGCAGCGAGTTGGCGCCCTTGCACAACCCGCCCAACCTCAAAGGGATATACGCCGTGAAGGAATTGATTCCCAACGCACCGCAGGTGGCGGTTTTCGATACGGCATTCCATCAAACGATGCCCGATTACGCCTATACCTACGGCATTCCCTACACGCTGTATGAAAAATACGGTATCCGCCGTTACGGATTTCACGGCACGAGCCACCGCTACGTGTCGAAACGTGTGTGCGAATTTTTGGGCGTGCCATACGAACAACAGCGCATCATAACCGCCCACGTCGGCAACGGAGGATCGCTCTGCGCCATCAAAAACGGAAAATCCATCGACACGAGTATGGGCTTAACCCCTGTCGAAGGGCTGATAATGGGCACTCGTTGCGGCGATCTCGATCCGGGCGTCATATCCTTCATTATGGAAAAAGAACACTTGGGGGCAAGCGGCGTATCCACCTTGCTGAACAAGTTTTCGGGAGTGCTCGGCATTTCGGGCATCTCTTCCGATATGCGGGAAATCGAAGCCGGCGTGGAAAACAAAGAGGCGCGGGCGATATTGGCGATAGAGGCGTATAACTACCGCATTAAAAAATATGTGGGGGCATATACCGCCGTGCTTGGAGGCTTGGATATTCTTGTCTTTACGGGCGGAGTGGGAGAGAACCAAGCCGGAACACGCAGCGAGGTGTGTCGCGATATGGAATATATGGGCATCGAATTGGACGAGGATATAAACCGCAATCTTCGTGGGAAAGAGGCTGTTATCAGCAAGCCTACGTCGAAAGTGAAAGTCGTGGTTATCCCCACCGACGAAGAACTGACGATTGCCCGCGACACGATGGGGATTTTGAAGTGAATTGGTTTCTACTATTTTGCAAATTGAAAATAATGTTGTAACTTTACATTTAGTACATGACAAAAATCGCATTTTGTTATTGATCGCTTGCGTGGAATTTACACGATAGCCGACAGAGATTATCATATCGAGGTTGTAAAACTTTGTGTGATATACTGTTTTTTATGCTTAATTTCTTCATCGTCTATTCAATTCAATTTTGGAAAGATAGCAATTTTATTGCAAAGTTCAGCAGTTTATCGACAAAATTTTTCGAGCTTGAAAAATGGAAAAACAGAAGCCCGGCAAACCCCTTATTTGGGGGATAAACGACAAAAATTTGACAATAGATAAAAAAAATTTGCTAGTTTAACAATTATGTTCTATTTTCGTAGCCGATAAGACTTTCCTTCAGCACGCGGGGGATTCCTGCGGACGAAGAAAAGAGCCACAAACCATAAAAAAAGCAAATTGATCGGGTTATGAAAATAGGAGTACCAAAAGAGATTAAACCGCAAGAGGGGCGGGTGGCGATGACACCCGCTGGAGTAATGGAACTTACTCACCGCTATGGACATCAGGTGTTTATGCAGAAGGAGGCAGGGACTGAAAGTCAGTTCCCCGATGAATTGTATGTAGAGGCCGGGGCAAGCATTCTCGACACGATAGAGGAAGTTTACGCCGTGGCGGATATGGTTGTGAAAGTGAAAGAGCCTATCGAAAGCGAATACCCCCTTATCAAACCCGGACAGTTGCTGTTTACCTATTTTCATTTCGCGTCGAGCAAAACGCTGACGGAAGCGATGACGAAAAGCGGCGCGACTTGCATCGCCTACGAAACGGTAATGGAAAAAGACGGCTCGCTGCCCCTTCTTACGCCGATGAGCGAAGTCGCCGGACGAATGTCGGTGCAGCAGGGCGCAAAATACTTGGAACGACCGCAACACGGCAAGGGCATTCTTTTGGGGGGCGTACCCGGCGTGCGCCCGGCAAACGTAGTCATTATCGGCGGCGGTGTCGTGGGCACGCAGGCGGCGTATATGGCTGCCGGACTTGGGGCTAACGTAACCATCTTCGACATCAACCTGCACCGTCTGCGTTATCTCGACGATGTGATGCCTGCCAACGTAGTCGCCCAATTTTCAAGCAAATATGCCATATCCGACTTGTTGAAATCCGCCGATTTGGTTATCGGGGCGGCGTTGAGCGTAGGGGCAAAAGCACCGCATCTGATTACGAAAGATATGCTGTCGCTGATGCAGCGCGGCACGGTTATGGTGGACGTTTCCGTGGATCAGGGCGGTTGTTTCGAAACCACACACCCCACCACGCACACCAATCCGGTTTACGAGGTGGACGGCATTTTGCACTATTGCGTGGCGAACATTCCGGGGGCGGTGCCGATGACTTCTACCCGCGCATTGACGAACGCCACCCTGCCTTACGTGATCAAGCTCGCCGAGTTGGGTTGGAAAGAGGCTTGCCGTCGTTATCCCGATTTGCGTTTCGGACTGAACATTGTGGACGGAAAAATTGTTTTTAAAGGGGTATCCGATTCGTTGGATTTGCCTTACGAGGAATATAAGTTGTAATGTAATATCGAAAAATCATTGAGAATAAGCCGATTAGGAAGATGACTGAGGACGCCACTATACCGCAGAAATTCAATTGGTTCAAAATGTTTTGGGCTGGATTCACGTCTATGTCCATTTTGGGCAAAACCTTATGGGTGGTGGTAATCGTGAAGCTCATCATTATGTTTGCCATTTTGAAACCTTTCTTTTTCCCCGATTTTTTGGGTTCGAAAGACGACAAAGCATCATACGTGGGGGAAGAATTGGTGGACAGATCGCTTTTCCCATCAACATCGGAATGAGAATTAAAAAAATACATATCGAAGCACTTAATTATTTAAATACTTGGAAAATATGGAACTATTAAATTCATCTTTACTTGAATGGTCGAGAGCGCAGTTCGCTATGACTGCGGGTTACCATTGGCTCTTCGTCCCTCTTACGCTTGGATTGGGCATCATTATGTCTATCATCGAGTCTATCTACGTGAAGACGGGCGACGAAAAATGGAAAAAAGC
Source organism: Dysgonamonadaceae bacterium (assembly GCA_031269865.1). Taxonomy (GTDB): domain Bacteria; phylum Bacteroidota; class Bacteroidia; order Bacteroidales; family Dysgonomonadaceae; genus JAISUH01. The sequence goes on from JAISYO010000090.1 coordinate 7,304, forward strand.
GGCTAAATTTTGGCAGTTGATTTTCGGGATAAATTTTGCCATCGGTGTGGCAACCGGAATTATCCTTGAATTTCAGTTTGGTACCAACTGGTCGAATTACAGTTGGTTTGTGGGCGATATTTTCGGTGCACCCTTGGCTATCGAAGGTATTGTGGCGTTCTTCCTCGAAGCGACATTTATTTCCATTATGTTTTTCGGCTGGAAGCGCGTAAGCAAGAAGATGCACTTGGCATCTACGTGGCTGACGGTGGCAGGTGCCACGTTGTCGGCTTACTGGATTCTCGTTGCCAATGCGTGGATGCAATATCCGGCGGGAATGCAATTCAATCCCGAAACCGTTCGCAACGAAATGGTTAGCTTTTGGTCGGTGGCTTTGTCGCCTTTCGCCGTGAACAAGTTTTTCCACACCGTAGTGTCGGCTTGGGGACTTGGCGCGGCATTCGTTAGTGGCGTGAGCGCGTGGTACTTGTTGAAAAACCGCAACAACGATTTTGCCCTGAAAAGCATCAAGGTTAGCGCCGTTTTCGGACTTGCCTCGTTCTTGTTGCTCGCGGTTACCGGCGACGGCTCGGCGTATCAAGTGGCTCAGAAACAGCCGATGAAACTTGCGGCGATGGAAGGGCTTTACGACGGAAAGGAAGGTGCAGGTTTGATTGCGGTGGGTATGTTGAACCCTGCCAAGAAAATCTACGCTGACAACGTTGATCCTTACGTATTTAAGGTTGAACTTCCCAAAATGCTTTCGCTGATGGGATACCGGAATACCAATGCTTTCGTTCCCGGAATCAACAACATTATCGGTGGGGGATATGCCTTGCCCGATGGCAGCACCGCCCTTTCTTTCGACGAAAAAAAGGCGAGGGGGCAAAAAGCCATCGAAGCACTTGCCAATTTCCAAGTCGCCAAGAAAGAAGGACGCGATGCCGAGGCTGCGCAATACGAAGCTGCCCTTCGCGAAAATTATGCCTATTTCGGATATGGCTATTTGACGGACGCACAACAATTGGTGCCGAATGTACCGCTCACGTTTTATAGTTTCCGCGTGATGGTAATTATCGGCGGATATTTCATCTTGCTTTTCCTCTTGTTGTGCTGGTACAACTATAAAAAGAAGGTAGAAACTTCCCGTTGGCTGCAATACGTCCTCTTGTGGAGTATCCCCTTGGCATACATAGCCGGACAGTTGGGTTGGGTTGTCGCCGAAGTTGGACGCCAACCGTGGACGATTCAGGACGTACTGCCCCTGCAAGCCGCCATATCGAGCTTGCCGACAGGGAACGTAATCATTACCTTTACGCTATTTGCGCTGTTGTTTACCGCCCTGTTGATCGCGGAAGTAAGCATTATGGTAAAGCAGATAAAGAAAGGTCCCGAAGAATAATCGCCGGGGGATTTTGTCAGGCTTAAATTTACAAAACACAAATAAAAGATAAAACATTATGATAACAGAATCATTTTTACAAGAATACTGGTGGTTCATCATATCACTGCTGGGCGGTTTGTTGGTATTTCTTCTTTTCGTTCAGGGGGGACAGTCGATGATCAAATCTTTGGGGAAGTCCGAAGATGAAAAACAGTTGATAGTGAATGCGCTGGGGCGCAAATGGGAATATACCTTTACCACGCTGGTAACGTTTGGTGGCGCGTTTTTCGCCTCATTCCCTTTGTTTTACTCTACGAGTTTTGGCGGTGCGTATTGGGTGTGGATGCTCTTGCTGTTCTCATTCGTTTTGCAAGCCGTATCCTACGAATTTCAATCGAAACCGGGCAATGTGTTCGGCACGGGCACATACCGCACGTTCTTGTTTATCAACGGATTGTTGGGTCCGTTCTTGATTGGCGCAGCCGTCGCCACCTTCTACACCGGATCGGCGTTTGCCGTAGGCAAAGGAAACCTCGTGGGTTTGGGCGGTGTAGGTCCGGTTATCAGTCAATGGCAGAACCCCTTGCACGGGCTGGAAGCCTTGTTCGACGTGCGCAACTGGTGCTTGGGCTTGGCAGTATTGTTCTTGGCGCGGACGTTGGCGGCGTTGTTCTTCGTGAACCGCTTGGACAACGAACCGCTCGTGAATAGGGCGCGTAAATATGTGTTATACAACGGCGTACCCTTTGTGGTGTTCTTCCTTACCTTCCTTATTTGGACACTGGTTGCAGAAGGTTTCGCGGTAGATCCAGCTACGAAAGTGGTGTCGATGGAACCCTTGAAGTACCTCAATAACTTCATTCAGATGCCCATCGTGTTGGTATTCTTCTTGTTGGGCGTGGTGGCAGTGCTTTACGGCGTGATCGCCACCGTCTTCAAGTTGGGCTTCAAAAAAGGGATTTGGTTTGCCGGGGTAGGCACGGTGGTTACGGTAACGATGTTGCTCTTGATCGCCGGATACAACAATACCGCCTATTATCCTTCCAACGTTGCTGATTATCAGAGTTCTCTGACGATTCGGAATTCGTCGTCGAGCCTGTTCACGCTGCAAGCGATGTCCATCGTTTCCATTCTCGTTCCTTTCGTGCTGGCATACATTATCTATGCTTGGCGTGCCTTGGAAAAGAAACGCCTGAGCATTGAGGATTTGAAAACCGACGAACACGCTTATTAAGAAACGGTTATAGATATAACGATAAGAAAGCGGGGGATAGGTGTCCCTCGCTTTTTTTATGTTTGGGTGTTCGGAAGTCCGGGCGTTTTTTTTGAATTGAGAATGGAAAGTGAAAAATACGCTTAAAAGAGCAGAAAAAAGTAGCTGAGGATACTATAATATATTATATCGTTAAAAATTAAACAGGTTCTTAGTCTTTCCGTCTTTTTTACATTCCGTAGGAATGTGTCGCTCGGTAGAAAATGGCAACCCCACCACAGCACCGCTTGCCGTAAGTAAGCGCCCAAAGAAGGGGGCAAACTATATATATTGTGTGCATTTCGTTTCTACCGGGCGATGCAATCCTGACGGATTGCAGGATAGTTCGCCGTTAAAAACCTTATACCCAACCTTATTTTGCATTTAACAAAACACCCTTAGTAGCAAATAAGCATACACAATCCACACACCCTTATTCCCCTTATTTTTAATGTTTTAATGAAGGAAATGAGGGGGGGATTGACAAGGTTGCTAAGGGTGCTTGCCAAGAATAAGGTTTTTTTAGAACCAATAATCAAGAACCAAAACGAAAAAAAAATCGCGCCAATCCGCTTCGTTTCAAAATTAAAAATGTATTTTTGTGGAAGAATTTATATGATGAGCGATTGAGCAATGAAAAAAAGGCAAGCGATTTTTCTTCCTTTGGCGTGTGCGTATATCTTGTTATTCGTGTTCGCATCGTGTGTCAATAGGGGCAGAAGTGTGTTTTTTCCCGACAACGGCGTAGTTTTCGACACGTTGGCAGTCGGCAAGGTTTTCCATCTCGAAAACGACAGCCTGAAACCTTCCTGCAACCTGAACCTGCAATTTATTTTCCCTTCCAAGAGCGCGGGAATGAACCTCGCCGATTTGCAACAGATTTTCGTAACCTCTGTTTTGGGGCTTGCTTTCGATAGCCTTGCGCCGCCCGTCGCCGTTGATGCTTACATTGCCAATTACATCAACAATTATAAGTTGGACGCCTCTATCTATCGCGAAAACATTTCCGATTTAGATGAGGAAGAGCGCGTTGAAGCCTATCTTTATTTGGCGGACGATGACGATCTCGACAAGCCAAAAATTTTCTATTCCTACTACGAAATGCTTTCCGACAGCATTGTTTACAACAGTCGCGACGTGCTTTCGTTTCAGGTGCGGCAGTCCAACCGCAAGGACAATTCGGCGGCATACGATTCCTACCGCAATTTTGTCGTGAACCTCAAAACGGGTACCTTGCTCACGGAAAACGATATTTTTGTGCCGGGTTACGATATCGTCCTTCGCAAGATTTTCATTGCGAGCCTGTTGGAACAAAACGACGTGAAAACCGTGAATGATTTGGACGATTTGGGCTATTTCGGGATAGAGGAAATCACGCCGAACAAGAATTTTTTGGTTACGGACAAAGGCATCGTCTATACCTTCAACAAGGGCGAATACTCGGCTTATCAGCTCAAAAGCCCGGTTATTTTCATTCCCTACGATCTCATTACTGCCATACTGAAAGAAAATACAGTGGTTCGCAAAATAGCTGAAATTTAATTTGTTACCAATGTCGGCAGAGGTTATAAAAAGATATTTCCCCTCGCTCTCGCAGCAGCAGCAAGAACAATTCGACGCCTTGTTTGGCTTGTATGCGGATTGGAACGCCAAAATCAACGTGATTTCCCGGAAAGACATTGATAATCTGTACGTTCATCACGTGTTGCATTCGCTCGGCATCGCCAAATATATCCGTTTCGTGGACGGCTCGTCGGTTCTGGACGTGGGCACCGGTGGAGGTTTTCCCGGCATTCCTTTGGCGATATTTTTTCCCGAAGTTCGTTTCTTGCTGTTGGACAGCGTCCGAAAAAAAATACGTGTGGGCGAGGAAGTCGCCCAAGCCTTGGGCTTGAAAAACGTCGATTTCGTTCACTCGCGTGTGGAAGACGAAAAACGGAAGTTCGATTTCGTGGTTAGCCGTGCCGTGATGCCCCTGCCCGAATTGGTAAAGGTTGTCAGAAAGAACATATCCGGCAATCAACGCAATTCCCTTCCCAACGGAATCATCTGCCTGAAAGGGGGCAATTTGGATTCCGAAACGCGTTCTTTCGCGAAAACAGTAGAAACCTATCCGTTGAGCAACTATTTCGACGAGGCGTATTTCGACACCAAGCAGGTTGTCTATCTGCCGATTTTTTGAGAAACAGAAACCCCATTTCCAAGCAAGAATTACAATGAAATCGCTGAAAGAACTCTACCGCATCGGAAACGGACCGTCGAGCAGCCACACGATGGGTCCCCAAAAAGCCTCTGAACTCTTCTTGGAACGTGTCCCTCGCGCCGCCGCATACACCGTAACGCTTTACGGAAGCCTTGCCGCCACCGGAAAAGGACACTTGACGGACGTTGCCATACGAAACGTGTTGGAAGCCGTCGCCCCCACGCAAATCGAATGGCTGCCCCACACCTTTTTGCCCTTCCACCCCAACGCCTTGAAATTAGAGGGCTTCGATTCCGAAGGAAAATGTATTGACTCGTGGACGGTTTACAGCATCGGCGGCGGAACTTTGTCCGACGGAACAAAAATCGCGGGCTTGTCGGCGGCGGCGCAAAAAGACATTTACCCGATGACTACCATCAGCGATATTTTGCAATGGTGCGAAAAAACGGGCAAGACCTATTGGGAATACGTGGTGGAATGTGAGGGCGAAGATATTTGGGACTACCTGTCCGCCGTTTGGCACGTGATGCGCAACGCTGTGAAAAACGGCTTGGACAACGAGGGCGTGTTGCCCGGTCCGCTCAACTTGCAACGTAAGGCGGCGAGTTACCTCATCAAAGCGAAAGGCTACAAGGCGTCCCTTCAATCACGCGGGTTGGTGTTCGCCTACGCGCTCGCCGTTTCCGAAGAAAACGCTTCGGGAGGTGCGATTGCGACAGCCCCCACCTGCGGTTCGTGCGGTGTAATCCCTGCCGTGCTGAACCATTTGGAAGAGTCGCGCGAGTTCAGCGAAAAACGTATCTTACGGGCATTGGCTACGGCTGGGCTGTTTGGGAACGTGGTAAAGGAAAACGCCTCTATATCGGGGGCGGAAGTCGGTTGCCAAGGCGAAATTGGGGTGGCTTGCGCGATGGCTGCCGGGGCTGCCAGCCAGCTATTCGGGGGAAGTCCCGCGCAAATAGAGTACGCCGCCGAAATGGGCTTGGAACATCACTTGGGTATGACTTGCGATCCGGTTTGCGGTTTGGTGCAGATTCCCTGCATCGAGCGCAACGCCTACGCCGCCGCCCGCGCCCTCGACGCCAATCTCTATTCGTCGTTTACCGATGGTATCCACCGCGTGTCCTTCGACAGGGTGGTGGCAGTGATGAAAGAAACAGGGCACGACATACCCTCGCTTTACAAAGAAACGGGCGAAGGCGGTTTGGCGAAGGGACACCTCTTGGGTTGAGATTAACATTTCAAATAAGCTATAAACAAACATTATAATAATCGCAATGAATAAGTTACCCCTGTTTGCCGGATTCACGCCCGATACGCTGCGTTTCTTGAAAGACTTGAAGGAAAACAACTATAAGGAGTGGTTTGAGGCGCACCGCGAGCTGTACGAAATCGAACTATTGCAGCCCTTCAAGGCGTTGGTGGGTGCATTGTCGCCCGTGATGCACAATATCGACACCCAATTTGAACTGCGCCCAAGCAAGGTGCTTTCGCGGATTTACCGCGACATTCGCTTCTCAAAAAACAAAGATCCCTACAAAACAAGCCTTTGGATCTCTTTCCAACGCTCGGCGACGCATTGGGAGTTTTTCCCCGGTTTCTTTATGGAGTTGAATGCCGAAAATTACCTGTACGGTATGGGGTTGTACCTGCCCAAACGCAACGTGATGGACAACTTCCGCGATCTGGTTGAGGCGGAACCCGAAACCTTCGCGAAAATGGTTCAGAAAGACGTGCTGAAAAGGGGTTTCTCTATCGAGGGCGAGGAATACAAACGCCCGATACCCAACAACTTGCCCGAAAACCTGCAAACGTGGGCGAGGCGCAAAAGCATCTATGTGCTGAAAACCCTGCCACACAACGAAACCCTTTTTTCCCCCGCGCTGCTGCAACAGCTTGCCGATGAATTCACTGCGCTGAAAGACTTGTATCTGATGATGGTGGAAGCGGCGGAAGAGAATTGAGAATTAAGAGAGATGACACAAAAATTAAAATTTTAATTATCGCCGCAAAAAAGAATCGTTTATGCTCTGTTTCCCGAACGCGAAAATAAATTTAGGGCTTAATGTCGTTTCCAAACGGCAGGACGGTTATCACAACCTCGAAACCGTATTCTATCCCATCGGCTTGAAAGATGCGTTAGAGATTGTCCCGTTCGAAGGAAAGTCGCCTTACCGCTTTTCCCTTTCGGGCATCGCCATCGACGGGGCGGTGGACGATAACTTAGTCGTCAAGGCTTATAAGCTGATTGCCAAGGAAAAAGAAATCCGTCCCATCGATATTTACTTGTTGAAGCAAATTCCTTTTGGCGCGGGCTTGGGCGGTGGTTCGGCTGACGCGGCTTTTATGCTGAAATTGCTGAACGATGCCTTTTCATTGGGCTATTGCGAAGGCGAATTGGAAGTTTTCGCCGCCAAACTCGGTGCCGACTGCCCATTTTTCGTCCGCAACCAACCGGCTTTCGCGACAGGCGTTGGGGACGTGCTTGAACCCATCGAATTGGATTTGAGCCGCTATCGTTTCGTGTTGGTTAAACCGCCGTTTGGCGTTCCCACCAAAGATGCCTACGCCCTGCTGAGCCCTCGCGAACCGGAAATCTCGCTCAAAGAAATCGTCCGAAAACCGCTCGCGGAATGGCGGGACTGCATGAAGAACGATTTTGAAACACCCGTTTTCAAGAAATACCCTCAGATTCAGCGGATAAAAGACGAGCTGTATCGCCGGGGCGCGGTTTATGCTTCGATGTCGGGTTCGGGATCGGCGGTGTATGCGTTTTTCGACGACGCGCCCGGCTTGGACAAGGGCTTTGAGGGTTGTTTTGTTTGGAAAGAAGGAAGTAGGAGGGTGTGTCAAAAGTGACATGCCCTTTTTTTTAACCAAAGGCCGAACTTTCTCAAGCTCAGCCTTTGCATTT
>JAISYO010000054.1 GCA_031269865.1 Dysgonamonadaceae bacterium
CACGGACGCTATGTGTATAGTTGCCTGAATTTTATGCTCTTGAAAGAGATGGTGGAAAACATATCGAAGGAAGATCTCAACGCCTTCGTGCAGGAAAATTTCTACCGGAAATTGGGAATGCCGTCCACCACCTACCTACCCTTGCAGAACGGCTTAGCGTTGAACAATATAGCCCCCACGGAAAACGATCCGTTTTTCCGCAAACAGCAGGTTTGCGGATACGTTCACGATGAAGGCGCCGCGCTTTTCGGCGGAATATCGGGCAATGCGGGCTTGTTCTCCGCCGCCAACGACTTGGCGAAGCTCTACCAAATGCTGTTGAACGGCGGCGAATACGGCGGGGAACGCTACCTGAGCGAAGCAACCGTCCGTTTGTTCACAACTGCCAAAAGTAGCGTGAGCCGTCGCGGATTGGGCTTCGACAAACCCGATTCGACGGGCAACGCCAACCTCAGCCCGTGCAGTCCGCAAACCCCCATCGAAGTGTATGGACACACTGGCTTTACCGGAACGGCGTTTTGGATTGATCCAACCAACAATATGATTTACATCTTCTTATCCAACCGCGTATATCCCAAACGTGCGCCCAACCCACTTTCGTCGCTGAACATTCGCGAGCGGATACAAGAGGAAATTTACAACGCGATGAAATAAAATTCACACCATCTATATCCCGAAGATATGCAACAGATTATCAAAAGCAAACACATTGTGCAGGACGTGGAAAAAGTAGTCAAGAACATTCATCACGACAGACTATTCATTCTCGTTGATGAAAACACCAACTCGTTCTGTTATCCGCTGATGGATTCTTCCGAAACCCTCGCGAAAGCCAAACGCATCGTTATTCCGGCGGGGGACACGCACAAAACGCTCGAAAATCTGTCTTCGATTTGGAAACAACTGACTGAAAACGGCGCCACGCGCCATTCGCTGCTCGTCAATCTCGGTGGCGGAATGATTACCGATATGGGCGGTTTCGCTGCGGCGACGTTCAAAAGGGGTATCGCCTGCATCAACGTCCCCACCACCCTGCTCGGTGCCGTAGATGCCGCCGTGGGCGGAAAAACGGGCATCAATTTCGACGGTTACAAAAACGAGGTGGGCGCGTTCTATTCGGCTGGATTTGTGCTTATTTCATCGGATTTTTTCAAGACGCTCAGCCTAACCGAAATCCTTTCCGGCTATGCCGAGATGATCAAACATTCGCTGATTCACTCGCAAACGGATTGGAATAAACTGCTCGCCTTTCCGTTCGACGACATCAATTACGAAGAGCTGAACGAACTCTCGTTCCGTTCCGTTTCCATCAAGCAGCGCATCGTGGAAAAAGATCCTTACGAAAAAGACATTCGCAAAGCCTTGAATCTCGGACACACCGTGAGCCACGCCTTCGAGAGCTTCGCCATCGAAAAAAACACCCCCGTACCGCACGGTTTCGCCGTGGCGTGGGGCTTGATCGCGGAACTCTACCTTTCCTGCCGTTTGTGCGACTTCCCGAAAGAGAAACTGCATAAAACAGCCGTTTTTGTCCAACACCACTACGGCGCGTTCCCCATCGCGTGCGACGACTACGAAAGGCTTTACGAAATTATGACGCACGACAAGAAAAACGAAGATTCAGCCATCAATTTCACGCTGCTGTCGGACATTGGCAACGTGAAAATCAACCAAAACGTCGATAAGGCAATGATTTTTGAAGCCTTGGATTTTTATCGGGATTCGGTGGGGGTGTGAGGGGGTAAAGGCGTAAAATAAGCAGATAATATGGAAAATGAATTAGACGGCGTATTGTTTATTGACGAGGCGTATTCGTTGATTTCCGACAGTCAAAATGATTACGGAAAAGAGGCAATCGCAACCTTGCTCAAACGAATGGAAGACGACCGCGATAGGTTGGTTGTAATTCTTGCAGGTTATTCCGTTGAAATGCAACAATTCACAGATTCAAATCCCGGACTGCAATCTCGTTTTAACCGCTACATAGAGTTTCCCGATTATTCCGCCGAAGAATTGTATCAAATTTTTGAGAAAAACGCGAAAGAATTTGACTACAAAATTTCCAAAGATGCCGAAATTCCGTTGAAAGAACATTTTACGAACAAAGTCGCCAACAAAGATAAAAACGTTGGCAATGCGCGTTTTGTACGCAATCTATTTGAAAAAACGTTGGAACGACAAGCAAACCGACTTGCAAGCGAAACAAATCTGACAACAGAAAAATTGTCAGAAATAACTGAAAACGATATAGATATTAAGTAATTCTGTAAGGGGTGGTGGATTCAACCCATAGAAACAAGGGGATTCCGTGTCAAGCACGGAATGACGGCGTACCCCCCTCTTAATTCTTAATTCTTAATTCTCAATTTCCCCATCATACCCCCATTTCAAATACACCGCGCCCCACGTGAAGCCCGCGCCGAAAGCGGCGAGGACGATATTGTCGCCCTTTTTGAGCTTGGATTCCCATTCCCATAGGCATAAAGGAATGGTTCCGGCGCTTGTGTTGCCGTATTTTTCAATGTTGATCATCACTCTTTCGCGAGAAATTCCGGTGCGATCGATCACGGCATCTATAATGCGCATATTGGCTTGGTGTGGAACGAGCCAACGGACGTCGTCCTTTGACAATCCGTTTTTTTCCATAATTTCGAGCGACACGTCCGCCATATTCGACACGGCGTATTTAAAAACAATCTTACCTTCTTGATACACCGTGTGTTCGTTGTTTTTCACGGTGTTTTCCGTGGCGGGATATTTACTTCCCCCTGCTTTCATCTGCAAGGGGGCATAGCCCACCCCATCGGTACACAAAATGGCGTCCACAAGCCCGACGTTTTCTTCGGTGGGTTCGATCAAAACCGCCCCCACCGCATCGCCAAACAGCGGGCAGGTGTTCCTGTCGGTGTAATTTACGATGGCGGACATTTTGTCGCCGGCGAGCAGGATTATTTTTTTGTAACGTCCGGTAAGTATCAGTCCCTGACAGACTTCAAGACCAAAGATAAAGCCCGAACAAGCCGCTTCCATATCGAAACAGAAGGCGTTTTTTATCCCGTTCGCTTCTGCGACGATGGATGCCGCCGAAGGGAAATTGTGATCGGGGGTGGAAGTGGCGAAAATTACCGCGTCCACCTCTTCGGCGCGGGTTTTCGTTTTTCTGAGCAGATCGGCAACCGCCTTGTCCCCCAAAACCGAAATGCCCTGTGCCTCGCCTTTCAAGATGTGGCGTTCCTTAATGCCCACGCGCGAGGTTATCCATTCGTCGGAAGTATCCACTATGTGCGATAACTCATCGTTAGTCAGGATATAATCGGGCACGCTTGCGCTAATCCCGGTAATTACTGCATTGATTTTCTTCATCGGAAAAAAAGGTTATTTAAACATCCCCTGAAAAAAAATCCCCGAAACTATCGCGAGGGTAATTTCAGGGTATTAATTCGTAAACAAACTGCCGAATTTTTAAACCGCAGCTTGTTTTTCGATTGCCAATTTTCCTCGGTAGTAACCGCATTCGCCACAAACGGTGTGATAAATGTGCCAAGCGCCGCAGTTGGGGCAAATAGCGATTGTGGGCATCTGCGCCTTGTCGTGCGATCTTCTTTTTCCTTGTCTTGCTGATGACTGTCTTCGTTTAGGATGTGCCATTTTCTATGTTTTTTAATTTGTTTTTTGTTCTATATTTATTTTAATTGTCTTCTAAATTAAGCCCTTTCAAGCCTTCCCAACGCGGATCGGGAACATCGGACATTGATGAATCGTCGTCGGAATCATCGTCCGCTTCCACTTCGCCGGGGCTATCTTCGTCGTCGTCCGAGCTGACACGGTGCTTCCGCAATTTGGAAGACATCGTCTTGTCGCACTTTCCGGGCGGGTGCACGTGCTTTATCGGAATGTTCAACGCCACGAACTCGTACAGAAACCACGCGACGTTTATCTCGCCCTCGTCTTCGGGAATGATGATTACCTCATCGCTTTCCTCCGAATACTCCTTTCCGAGCTTCACTACCAAGCGGTTTTGCGAATCAATTTCCTGATCTATATCTTCCAAGCATCGGCTGCAAGGAATCTGAATCACACCTTTCAGTTTGAAATTGAACTCGAAGGTAGATGAATTTTTCTTAACCACCACCTCCACCGACACTTTCCCCTTTTTAACCTCGTCGCCGTCAATGGCTTCGAAAAACGTCCTGTCCAGCTCATAATTGAATGTATGAGCCGGCGAAAGACTTTTCAGGGAAATACTGTATAAGCTGAATTTAGCCACTTTTTACTCCTCAAAATAAAGCGGTGCAAAGATAGTAAAAATTTTCTTTCCAACGTATATGGCGGTTAGATTTTTCTCTGCTTTCTCTGTTTTTTATAGGGAAGCCGCGAAGGGGAAAGCCTCCCCACTCCGCCTACTCATCTTCGGGATATTCCTTTTTCTGCTTCGTGATGAGTATTTTATCTATTTTATTTGTGTCAATATCCACAATTTCGAAAGTGATGTTCTCGAAAGTGAAGGTATCGCCGAGTTGGGGAATTTTATTGATGTGCGAAAGCACAAAGCCAGCCACGGTGGAATAATCAATGTCGTCGAAGTCGATGACGAAATCGTCGATGAACTGCGCCAGCGTCTCGATGGGGGCTTCGCCGCTAACCAAGGCTGAATTTTCGTCGCGGAAGAAAATATCGGGTTCGCTGTCGGCATCATTGTCGTCGGGGATACTGCCCACGAGGTTTTCAAACAAATCGTGCAGCGTGATAATCCCTTCGAGGCTTCCGTACTCGTCCACCACCACAATGATGTTGCGGTTGTGCTGTTTGAAAATGTCAAGCACCTTTTGCGCCCGCATATTTTCGGGAACGATAATGGGTTCTACCACAATATCTTGAATACGGAACGAAGCCTCTTTGTTCAACCGGATAAAAAATTCCTTCATCAGTATGACACCCACGAAATCGTCGATCGCGCCGTTGCAAGCCAGCACACGGCTATGGTTTACCTTCATCAGCTCGGCAATCACTTCGTCGCGCCCCTTCGAAATATCCACCCACTCAATGTCGGTTCGGTGCGTCATCAGGTGCTTGGCACGCTTGTCGGAAAAATAGAAAACCTGCTCGTGGATAATGTTTTCGTCGGTTTCAATCACGCCCTCTTTGGACGCGATTTTCAGCATCGCGCGAAGTTCCATTTCGGAAATTACCTCGTCTTTCGGCTTGATTCCGATGATGCCATTGACGAGGCTTGTCGATACCGACAACAATTTCACGAAGGGATAGAACACGATGCTGATAAAATGAATGGGGCGCGAAACAAGCATCGACAGTTTTTCGGAGTTGTTCAAGGCGAGCGTTTTGGGCACCAATTCGCCGATGACGATGGACACGTAGGTAATGAGCACCACCACCAACACCATCGCGATAGTGCCGGAATAGTCCGCCGTGGGCGCGAAATGACGAAAAAGCGGTTCCACCGCGCTCGTGAGCGTTGCGCCGCCATACGCGCCATTGACAATCCCTATCAATGTGATTCCCACCTGCACCGACGAAAGAAAATTATCGGGATCGGACTGCAATTTCAGCGCCATTTCCGCGCCTTTGCTGCCTTTTTTCCGCTCGGCTTCGAGCTTTGTTTTCTTGCTCGACACGACGGCGATTTCCGAAAGGGCAAAGAATCCGTTCAGAACGATGAGGACGAGAATGATGACTATATCAACCATTTAGCAGGAAAAAAATTACCAGAGTGGCGACGGATAAACGCCTTCGTCCACCAATCGCTGCAATTTTTCAACAACGCCGGAGCGATCTTCAGCGTAAGTTACGCCAAACCAGTTTGAGGGCGTGTCGAGTAGAGCCACTTTCACTTTTCCACTCTCTACCAGATGATTAACCAGCAAAGGAATAAAAAATTCCGCCTTGATGTTATCGGCGTTGCTTTTCAAGAAATCAATGAAAAACTCTTCCGAATAGGCAAAATAATCGGGCGTGAAACCCCACATATTCATCGAAACGGGGGTGTTGTCGAGAATTGCCACCCAATTGTCGTTTTCGTCTTTGTACTTCACAAAGCCGTCGATGCGCATAACCTGCGTGCGTTCCACCACACCGGTAAGGTTCCCATTGCGATCGGTTTCGCATACGCCACGAGCAACCGTACCGCTTTCCGAGAGCGTGTTGCCCACGTGGTAGCCCACCATACAATAGAGATTGCGGCTGCCGGATAGCTTCGAGAGGTAATCGCCCAGCACCTTGAAGCTTTCACGTCCGTAAAAATCATCGGCGTTGATTACCGCAAACGGCTCTTTTATAACGTCTTTTCCCATCAGCACGGCGTGGTTTGTCCCCCACGGCTTCACGCGATCGGGATTTAAGGCGAAGCCTTCGGGCAGGTTGTCGAGTTCTTGGAAAACGAGTTCCACCGGAATTTTCTTCTCGTATTTCGAAACGATTTTTTCGCGGAAATCCTTCTCGAAAGTTTTGCGAATGACAAACACCAGCTTGCCGAACCCTGCGTTTACCGCGTCGTAAATGGAATAATCCATAATTGTTTCCCCCCTCGGACCGATGCCGTCCAGCTGTTTCAATCCACCGTACCGGCTACCCATTCCGGCTGCCAATACAAATAATGTTGGTTTCATTCTATTTATTTTTAAATGGTTTTATTGCTTTAATTGCTTAATTTCCCACAAAAATAGCGTTTTTATGTCGATTTATAAATTTTAAGCCGTAAAAAATTCAAAACGGTTTCTTATATTTGCCGTATTAACGGTAAAGTGTTGGAAAAAATGAGTCCCGATATTGAAAAACTGCTCGAAGAATGTGTTTTTTCCGCGGTAAGAAGCAGTGGCAGCGGTGGGCAAAACGTGAACAAGGTGGCGACAAAAGTCATCTTGACGCTCGACGTGGAAGCGTCGTCCGCCCTGTCGGAACAACAAAAAACGCTCGTCCGCGAAAAATTGGCGACGCGCATCAACAAAGAGGGAATCCTGCAAATCGACTGCGACACCGAGCGCAGCCAATTCCTGAATAAAAGGGCGATCATCAAAAAATTCCAACTGCTCATCGCCAAAGCCTTGAAAGAGAATAAAAAACGGATTGCCACCAAACCCACTTTGCAATCAATCCGAAGGCGCATCGACGACAAAAAACACCAATCGGAAAAAAAGAAAGGGCGTTCGGGCGAGTGGGATTAACCTGCATTTTTCAAGAAAACATTATCCAACACCGTATTTATTATTTTTTATAGTTAAATTTGTCCGATAATTACGTAATCTTATGGAAAAATCTAAATCTCGTGCGTGGACGTGGATTCCGTCGCTGTATTTGGCGGAAGGCTTGCCTTATGTTGCGGTTATGACAATCTCAGTCATAATGTACAAGCGAATGGGCATTTCAAATGCCGATATTGCGTTATATACAAGTTGGTTATACCTTCCGTGGGTAATAAAACCGTTTTGGAGTCCGTTTGTGGACATTCTGAAAACGAAACGATGGTGGATCGTAACGATGCAACTCTTGATTGGCGCAGGCTTCGGCGGAATCGCGCTGACGATTCCCGTACCCTTCTTCTTTCAGGCTACCTTGGCGTTTTTTTGGCTGTTGGCGTTCAGCTCGGCTACGCACGACATTGCGGCGGACGGGTTTTATATGCTCGGTCTGGACACGAATCAACAAGCGGCATACGTTGGCATACGCAGCACTTTTTACCGCATCGCAACCATTATGGGGCAAGGCTTCTTGATTATTTTGGCGGGATTTTTGGAAACGACGACGGGGCGCGAACCCGTCAATATCAGCATCAATGCTTCGCCAACATACGAGCAGGTGGCATTGCAACTCAATGATTCTTTGAGCTATACGGAATTAAATGGAGATTTGCGTTTCGTAACGGACAACGCAAGCCTTCTGATGAGCACGCAAACCCGCGACAAAGATTCCGTCAAACAGTTTATCGAAGCGGTAAAAACCGCCAATTACGACAACGGCTTCACATTGCGCGAAGACAAGGGCAAAACCAAGGAAAAGAAAGAGGGTGCTTGGATGACACACGTTTCAAAACCCTTGGGGGAATGGATAAAAACCAATTTCGGCGAGAAACACAATACGCCTGCGGAACTGTCGGATAAAGTTGGCAATGTGGTTGTTGTGCCCCTGCGATTGTCGAAAAGACCCGATGCGAAAAAAGAAATTGTAT
>JAISYO010000113.1 GCA_031269865.1 Dysgonamonadaceae bacterium
CAACAGCAAGGCATACACTTGAAACAACCCCGCGATGCCGCTCAATACCGCCGACTGGAAAGAATTGACTTGCGTTTCGTATTTCTGATACGATGAAGGACGGGGGGAAAAGGCGCAAAGCCCAACGATGACACTGATGTAATCCGGCGAGAAAGGAAGGGTAGAGGGGTGTAAACTAAGCAGAAACAAGGGAAGGATAAAAGGCAGGTTGCTACGGTTGTGAATGAGCGAGAACCGATCGTTGAAGTGAGAAAAAATCCACGCAATAATAAAAACCGACAGGGTGGAAGCCGCGAAAGAAAGCAAGGGGATTTCAAAAAACGGCGCGAGGTATTTCCATACAAATCCGGTGTCGGAAGGTAGCGAATGGGGTATTCCCCGCACGAGAAAAAATCCACCGCGCATAGCGAGCACCGCGAAGATGACAATCGGCACGGCAAACCGCGATGCCACAATCTTGTATTTGAAATTTTTTACTGTCTTGTGCATAATAAACCCCCTTCTTACAAGTCGAACCCGATGTCGCGGCGGAAATACTTTTTGTCGTAACAGATGGCGTTGGCGTTTCGGAAAGAAGTTTCCAACGCCTCGGCTTTTGTCGCGCCAAATGACGTAACGGCTAAGACACGTCCTCCTGAGCTGAGCGTCTGCCCGTCTTTTTGCGTGGTTCCGGCGTGGAAAACGATGCTTCCTTCCACCTTGTCCAAGCCCGAAATCGCCTTCCCTTTTTCATAGGCTTCGGGATAACCGCCCGACACCAGTACCACGGTAACAACCGTGCGGGAATCGGTTTCGAGCGTTTTTTCGTGAAGTTTCCCTGCCGCCACCGCCTTAAACAATTCCAGCAAGTCCGATTGAATGCGCGGCATAACCACTTCCGTTTCGGGATCGCCCATTCGCACGTTGTATTCGATAACCATAGGTTCGCCTTTCACGTTGATTAGTCCGAGAAAGATAAATCCCTTGTACTCAATGTTTTCTTTTTTCAATCCTTCGACTGTCGGGACGATGATGCGCTCTTCCACCTTCTTCATAAAAGTCGTGTCGGCAAACGGTATGGGCGAAACCGCGCCCATTCCCCCGGTGTTTAGCCCGGTGTCCCCTTCGCCGATGCGCTTGTAATCTTTCGCGACAGGCAGGATTTGATAGGAATTGCCGTCCGTCAGCACGAAAACCGAACATTCGATGCCCGACAGAAATTCCTCGATGACTACCGTCGCGCTCGAAGCCCCGAACATTCCGTCGAGCATCTCACGCAGTTTTTGCTTGGCTTCTTCCAGAGAAGGAAGAATCAGCACGCCCTTTCCGGCGGCTAACCCATCGGCTTTCAGCACATAAGGTGCTTGAAGCGATTCCAAAAAGCGGAAGCCTTCTGCGAGCGTGGCTGTCGTAACGCTTTGGTAACGAGCCGTGGGGATTTGATGGCGAAGCATAAACGCCTTGGCGAAATCCTTGCTTCCTTCGAGTTGCGCCCCGGCTTTCGAGGGACCGATGACGGCAATGTGCGATGCCTCTTCGTCGTCGCGGAAGAAATCGTAAACGCCTTGCACCAGCGGATCTTCCGGTCCGACGACAATCATATCTACGCGCTTGTCGAGCGCGAAACGCTTCAATGCGGGGAAGTCGCTTGCCGCAAGGGGCACGTTTGTTCCCACGAGGGCTGTTCCGGCGTTGCCCGGCGCAATGTACAAGTTGTTCAGTTTTACGCTCTGTTTCAGCTTCCAAGCGAGGGCGTGTTCGCGCCCGCCGGATCCGAGAAGAAGGACATTCATCTATTTTCGGTTTGAGATTATTGCTTCAAACCACAAAAATAATAAGAAACCGTCTAACTTTTGCGTTTTCTTCTGTATTTTTCCCGAAGGAAGGAATCTAAGCGCGTTATAAGCCAAAACAAGCTGAAAAGCGAGGCGATGCCGACAACGATAAAAACGAAAGAGGGGGATTTCAACGATTCGCTGCCCTGCGAGAAATAGAAACTCGCGCCTGCGGCGATGAGGGCAATGTACATAAAGGCGAAAATGCTTTTGAAATCCGCCAGCACGTTTGTGCCGGTTTTTTCAAGGGGCGATTGTTGCGGTGTGAGGGCGCGGACGTTTTCCACTTGCCCTATGATGCGGTGTTGCAGGTTTTCGGGCGCGGCAACGCGACTTTTTTTCAAGAGGGCGCGGATAGCTTCCTCTTCGTTGCGGTTGTTATCGGGTAAATGTTTCATCTGCAATGAGTTTTGAGGCGGTAATCAATTCTTTCGGCAATAGTTCCCTGAACAGTTTCCGGGCGCGAAAGAGTTTCACTTTCACGTTTGTTTCGTTCAGCCCGGTTATTTTCGCGATTTCTTTCACGGGGTTGTCGTCTAAATAGTAGAGTGTCAGCAACAATGCTTCGCCCGGTGGCATTCGGCGAAGCGTGTCGTTTACCAGCCCTGCCGTTTCTGCGGTTTCCAGTTGGCGTTCCGTGTCGAAATCGGACGGATTTTCATCGGCTTTCGACAAATCGGCGTCGGACTGCCACATTTTGGCGTGGGTAAAGGAAGTCGCCGTGTTGTAAACGATGCGGTAGAGCCACGACGAAAATTTGCTCTCGCCACGGAAAGCGTGCAAATTGCGGTAGGCTTTCACGAAGCTATCCTGCACAACGTCTTCCGCATCTTGCATATTGCCGCAAACCCGGTAGGCGATGGTAATCGCCATATCCTGATAAGCCTCGACAAAATACGTGAATGCGGAAGTGTTGCCTGAAAGCACCTGCTGTACGCGAGCCGGCTCCGTCATCTCGTCCCTGATTATTCGGGTTGTTGGTTTTCTTCTTCTGTCGGCATATTTTTAGTCAAGCCGAAAAATGCAAGGAAACCCAGCCCCAAGAATAGCACGATGGACGAAACGATAATCAAAAACTCAGTAATGTCTTTGGCAATCGCCAAGTTGTGTACGCAGATGAAGCCCACGATAATGCCTATCCCCAGCGAAGTGAGGATAATGCCGTTGCGCAACGAATAGTAGCGGTTGGGCATCTTCTTCGACGACTCTTTTTGCGGCGGGATAATCCCTTGGTTAATCAAACCCATTCGTTCCCTGTGTTGTGCACCTAAGTATTGGGAACCCAAAACCCAGCCCGCGATGACGGGCAATACGAAAATCGATACAATGGAGATAATCTTGAAAGTCATAATCCATTAAATTTTAAATTGTTTACACGGATAAGACTGCACCGGTATAAATTCGGTTACAAAAATGGGGGAATTTTTTTGTTTTCGGTAAAAAATGGCGCAAAATTTTTTTGAGAAAAATAGCACCATTGTGTTTTTGCAAGAAATTGAGATTTTATGCTATCTTTGCGCCCGACAAACCATTATCCATCAATGAAAGAAAAAATGAAAAGAACGATGAAATGCGCCTCGAATAAGTTTATCATTTGCGTTATGACAGGTTGCTGCCTCGTAACCTTTGCCTACGCTCAGCCAGCCCAACGGGAATCAATCGGTAGTTGCACCAGCATTATGGTGGGCAAGAAAGCCAGCGCGGACGGTTCCGTGATAACCAGCCACACCTGCGACGGACGTTACCGCACGTGGATGGAAATCGTCCCTGCGCAGAAACACAAAAAAGGCGAAACCACAAAAATCCTGCAAGGAACAATGTTTACCGAGCGTTACAGCGAAGTAGCCGATATGCAGCAGGGAAAAGCACCCGAAAACCCGGCTTTCCGCGATTTTGAAGTGGCGCTCGGCATCAGGGGGGAAATTCCCGAAGCGGCGGAAACATTCGCCTACCTTTATACCGCTTATCCTTGTATGAACGAAAAAAACTTGGCGATCGGCGAAACCACCATCGAGGGACGTCCCGAATTAGTCAATGAAAAAGCGATGTTTTTGATTGAGGAATTGGAACGAATCGCCCTGCAACGTTGCACCACCGCCCGCGATGCCATTCGTCTGATGGGCAAGTTGGTAAAGGAATATGGATACGCCGACGTCGGGGAATGTCTGACGATAGCCGACAAGGACGAAGTATGGCATTTTGAAATTTTCGGCGAAGGCGCCGATCGCATCGGTGGGGTGTGGGCGGCACAACGCATTCCCGACACGCACGTGGGCATCTCGGCGAATATCCCGCGCATCGGGGAAATCAATCTGAAAGACAAGGATTGTTTTATGGCTTCGGACAATGTGTTTGACGTGGCGAAACGCTTGGGCTATTGGGACGGGAAATCCCCCTTCAAAATGTGGAAGGCGTACAGCGGCGTGAAACCCTTTTCCATTCGGGAATGGTTTGTGCTGAACGCGGTAGCCCCGTCCCTTCATCTTTCGATGGACGATGAAGAATTGCCGTTTTCAGTGCAGTCCGAAAGTCCGGTGTCGGTGCGCGACGTGCTTCGCTTCTTCCGCAGCACCTACGAAGGCACGCCTTACGATATGACGAAGAACCTGCTCGTTACGCAAAAGAAAAAAGACAGCGAAGAGATGGAAACCGTGAAAAGCCCCTATGCCAACCCTTGGCTCTTGAGGTCGCAGATTTCCACCTACAACCACATAAAAGACAGCACCGTGGTACGGGTACGCGCCATCGCCGTTCCGCAATGCAGCTACGCGCAGGTAATTCAGGTGCGCGGCAATGTGCCAGACGAGTTTGCTACGGTGGCTTATATCGCGAACGACAATCCGGCGCAAAGTCCGCGTTTCCCCATTTACGCCTCTGCGTTGCGCTTGCCGGAATCCTACCGCGTGTCGGGGCATCGCCGCCACATACCCGAAGCGGCAGCGTGGACGTACAGAAGGGCGAACAAGTTGGCGACGATCCGTTGGCAGGAACTGCGCGAAAAGTTGGAACCCCTGCGCGACTCATTGGAAAACAAGCTGTTCGACGAGCAAATCGGGGTGGAAAAACAAGCCCGTCAGATACTGAAAACGCAGGGCAAGCAAGCCTGCCGAAACTACCTGACGGAATACGTGAACGCTTTCGCCACCGATACGGAAAACTGTTGGCGCAAACTCGAAGAGGAACTTTGGTATCATTTTATACAAGGACTATAAATAATTAAGAATTAAGAATTAAGAATTAAGAGGGAAAAATAATTTGCTAATTTGCTAATGAAAGCGCACCGTCATTTCGTTCCGTCCCGTGCCACGACACATCTCATTAGCACATTAGCACATTAGCATATTAGCAAATTATCCCCAATTTCCCATTCTCCATTTTCAATTTTCAATTCTTTTGTCCTTCCGTCTTATTATGGGCAAAACGTAGTTGAATCCCCAAATAACATAACGTTTTGACGTGTTTTTTGGAAAATACAGACAAAATGGAGAATTTTTATCCGTTTTTGCAATCTATTTGAATTTTTTGTGTATCTTTGTTGTCGAATAAATCTTAACAACATAAAAAAAGGGTTATGAAAAAGAAAGTATTCCTATTGTGTATGGTGTGTTTGTTCTCTTTGGGGATGGGCATAGCGACAGCCCAAACGGCAAGAGTCTCAGGGACGGTAGTCGATGAGGAAAACGAACCGGTGGCGGGCGCGTCCGTTTTAGTGAAAGGTACGTCGCTCGGTTCGGTAACGGACATCGACGGCTATTTCACGATACTGAACGTGCCGGGCACGGCAAAAACGGTGGTGGTGTCCTATGTGGGCTACGCGAAGGTGGAAGCTGCCATCAAGCCGAACATGAGAGTGGTGCTGAAAGCCGATTCCGAACTTCTCGACGAGGTGATGGTGGTTGCCTACGGCACGGCGAAAAAAAGCAGCTACGCGGGTTCGGCATCGTTGGTTAAGAGCAGTCAAATCAAAGATTTGCCAGTTACCACCTTCGAAAATGCCTTGAACGGAAAAGTGGCGGGACTGACGGTTACCAACTCGTCGGGACAAGCAGGCAGTGCGCCGAGTATCCGCATTCGCGGCAACGGCTCTATGAACGCCGGCAACGAACCGCTCTATGTGGTGGACGGCGTGCCCGTGTCTTCGGGCAATGCGGGGCAGATGAGCGATTACATCTATTCCACAAACAACGTGATGAACGCGCTGAACCCCGAAAACATCGAATCCATTTCCGTGTTGAAGGACGCGGCGGCTTCGTCGCTCTACGGCAGCCGCGCAGCAAACGGCGTGGTGCTGATTACCACGAAGAAAGGCAAGGAAGGCAAAACGCAAGTCAGCCTGAAAGCCTCGGTGGGTTTCACACCCTCGTGGGCTACCAAAAATTACGAAAGGGCTGACGAACAGGCGCAAGTCAATATGATTTATATGGTTTACCACGATTATTATCGCGAAGGGGAAGGCGAAAGCATTGATGAAGCCAGCAGATTAGCCCTTATCGCTTTGAACAAAAAATGGAATCAATTCGGCTACCAAGTCCGCACCGAAGGGACGGGGCTTTACGAGAACGTCATCATTGAGGACTACGATAATTCCGGGCGCAACGGACAATTTTTCGATTGGGAAGACGCCTTGTTCCGCACGGCTGTTTATCAGACTTACGATTTAGCCGTGAGCGGGGGAAACCAAAACACGAATTATTACAGTTCGCTTTCCTACACCAAAGACGAAGGACGTGTGAAAATCAACAGTTTCGATCGCATTTCGGGACGCTTGAACCTGACACAGAAAGTCGGGAAATTCTTGGAATTTGACACGAAGGCGGATTTTTCGCACACCAACAAGAAAGGCTACGGCGACTACCGCAGCCAGGCGAGCAACCTCTTCCTGCAAACCCGTTTCGCGTTGTGGGGAATGTATTGGCCCACCAACTATAAAACTGGCGAGCCTTGGACGGCAACCTACGGTAGTAGTGCGCGTAACGCCGTCTATTACAACAACGAGATGGAAAACAGCGCGATCAACAACCGATTGGCGGCAAGCGAAACGCTTACTTTGCACCTCTTGCCCGGCTTGGATCTGAAATCCGTTTTTGCCTACGACAACACATCGGTAAAAGATCACATTTATTACAGCGCGAACCATTGGAACGCACAAAGCGTCAAGGGTTCGGTAAACGACATCAGCACCATTTCCCAAAAAATAGTGTCGTCCACCACCGCCGACTACGCCAAGCAATTCGGGCTTCACAACGTGGGTGCCTTGCTGGGTTTCGAGGCGGAAAAAAACACTACTGAATTTCTTCGCGCCACCGGCACCGGACTGCCGTCGAGTTCCCTGCACACCGTGGCAACGGCTGGAACGCTGTCGGCTAACGGCTACAATTGGGGTAGCGCGATGGTGTCGTTCTTGTCGAAAGCGGATTACAACTGGGCTGAACGCTATTTCGCTTCCGCCTCTTACCGCCGCGACGGTTCGTCTAAACTGCACCCGGATAAGCGTTGGGGCGACTTTTGGTCGGTGGCTGGCGCGTGGAAACTGACGGAAGAGGCTTTCTTGAAAGATCGGCCCGTCATCAGCGACTTGAAACTTCGCGCTTCTTACGGTGTGAACGGCACGCTACCGAGCAACAACTACGGCTATATGAACTTGATGAGTTACACCAACAAGTATTTGGGCAACCCCGGTTCCACCATTTCCACCAAAGCCAACGAGAGCTTGTCGTGGGAAACGAGCTACACCTCTAATTTTGGGCTGGACTTCGGGTTGTTTGAACACAAATTGCGCGGTACGATAGAGTATTTCAACCGCGATTCCAAAAACCTCTTGCAGGACGTACCCATTTCCACCATTACCGGTTTCGGTTCCATTTTGCAGAACATCGGTTCGATCAACAACAAAGGGATAGAGGTTGAATTGGGGGGCGCCATCATTCGCAATGAGGACTTGACGTGGAACGCATCGCTGAACGCCACCTTCCTGAAAAGCAAGGTAACCAAGCTCTACGGCGGTGCCGACATCATCTACTACGATCCCCAAGCGGGTTGGTCGGGCAATCGCGCCCAATTTATTTATAAGGAAGGCGAATCCACCGTGGCTTTCTGGGGGAAAGAATGGGCTGGCGTTTATCACGACGGCACCGGAAAATTAGTGAACCCCGACGGATCGAATACCGACAACGGCAAGAACGTGTATTACGTAAACGATCCCGACGATTCCACCAAGGGCGACTTCATCTACAACGGACGTGGCGCAACCTTTAACGCCGACGATGCCAACGAGATGGTAATCGGTAGCGCGATACCCAAAGTGAGTGGCGGTATCAGCACCAGCGTGTCTTACAAGGGTATCGATTTGGGCTTGAATTTCATCTACAAGATAGGCGGCAAGCTCTACGATGCCGCTTATGCTGACGTGGCTGACGACGGTTACTATTGGAACACCATTCGCGCCCAAAGCTATTACGAAAATATGTGGTCGGAAAAGAACCCCAACGGCACCCTGCCCCGCATTTCGGGTATGGACTGGTGGGATCCGAGGGAATTTAGCACCCGTCAGATACACGATGCAAGTTTGCTGCGGTTGAAAAACCTGTCGATGGGCTACACCCTGCCCAAGACGTTCACAAGCAAGGCTTTGATAAGCAACGCCCGCGTGTTCTTCAACGCAACCAACCTATTGACTTTTTCTACGTTTAAGGAAGCCGATCCCGAAGTGGATCAATATGGGTTGAGCACGTGGACAACACCCATCGGCAAGACTTTTATGTTTGGCATAGAATTGAAATTTTAATTAAGAAGGAGCTTATAAAATGAAAAAGATAAAATATATCCTGCTATGGGCTGTCATCGGCGCAACAAGCCTCGCCTCGTGCGACGATTTCCTGAATATGCAGCCCACCAATTCGGGCAACGCCGCCACCGCCATTTCTACGGTTACAGACGCGCAATATGCCCTCAACGGTATTATGAGGGCGATGAGTTCGAGCAGCTATTACGGGCGCAATATGATTATGTACGCCGACGGACGGGGTGGCGACTACACCGTGCCCACCAACGGCTACTTGCTGGAACAGTTCTTCTCGTACAGCATTTCGCCCACCGCAAGCAGCTTTGCCGGCTTCTGGGAAAGTGGTTTCTACATTATTATGCAGATAAACAGCTTGTTGGAAAACATTGAACGCTTGGAAGCCGACGGCGCAACCGGATTTGCATTCTACAAAGGGCAGGCGCTGACACTTCGCGCCTTGGTGTATTTCGATTTGCTGCGCCTCTACGGATTGCCCTACAACTACAAGCCGGATTCCTTCGGCGTACCCAATATCACGACGACGCTTCCTGCCGACGCGCAACCTACACGCGCCACGGTAAAAGAGAATTACACGCAGATTATCGCCGATCTTACCGAAGGGAAAACATTGCTGGCTTCGGACAAGAAAGCGAAAAAAAGTTTCCCCGGCTACTATGCGAATGTGGCGTTGCAAGCCCGCGTGAAGCTCTATATGGAAGATTATGCGGGTGCACTGACGGCGGCGGAAGAAGTGATCAACGATGGTGTTTATACGCTCTACACCCCAAGCAACTGGGTGGATTCTTGGACAAAGCAGGACGGTAGCGAATCCATTTTTGAATTGGGCATCGACAGCGAAAGCGACTTGAAAACCACGTCTATGAGCTACTTGCTGATGCGCAGGGAACAAAAATCGGGTGCCAACGGCAATTTTACCGCAAGCTGCTACTTCTTGGATCGCTTGGGCGAAGATACGGGCGACGTGCGCTGGGGGGTAATGGACAGCGATCCGCATACCGCTTCCATCAATTACACCGCAGATCGGGAAGAAGCCTATAAAGCCCTGCACGGCGCGAGTGCCACCGTACCCGCCTACGTGCATCAAGGTTCTTGTTACAAGTATTCCGGCAGTACGAGTTTAGAGGGCGATGGCAAAGAAACCTTTACCGCCGTCAATATCAAGATTATCCGCCTGTCCGAAGTGTATTTGATCGCTGCCGAAGCCGCGCTCAATAGCCCTGCGCCGAACAAGACTGCCGCCGCTAATTACCTGAACGAGATACGGAAACGGGCACCGAGTTTGGCGCCTGCCACCACCTCTACCATTACCGATGAAATGATTTTGGACGAGCGCAGCAAGGAACTTTACGGCGAAGGGCACCGTTTTTTCGACTTGATACGCAAAAACAAAGCCGTGAAGTACGACGATATTACCTTTGGCTGTCCCCACGCCGGACGTCCGGGTTCGGAAGTGGATCGCACTTTCGGCAAAATCGTCCTGCCCATTTCGCAGAGCGAAATCAATGCGAACCCGGCAATAAAGGATCAGCAGAACGAAGGCTACAAGTAAGCAGATAAATTAGATCTCAGGGTATGTGCCTTATAAAGTCCCGCAGGGACGACACTTATACTTTATATGTAAAGTGTCGTCCCTGCTTGTTTCCCTTCCTTTCTTCCTTAGAAGCTGTTTAAATTCCTTTTTTTACTCTCGCCAAACCCTAAACTACCACCTTTTCAAGTTTCCCCAAATACCCCGGTTCAATTTCCGCGCCCAAGCCCGGTGTTTCGGGCAGGTTTATTTCGCCGTGTGGTCCGTAGGTAATGCCCCCCAACACCGGATCTTCCATAAACGTCAAGGGGGAATCGAAGTCGTAAAACTGCACAATGTCGCTTACCAATGCGAGGTGGGCTGCCGCCGTAAAGCCAAGTCGCGATTCGAGGAAACCGCCTATCTGAACCGGAACGCCGCGCTTAACTGCTATCTCGATGATCATCAACGCATCGTAGATGCCGCCGCTCTTGCCGAGCTTGATATTGAGCATATCGCAAGCATTCAGTTGCAACAACCTTTCGGCGTCGTGATGATCGCAACACGATTCATCAGCCATAATGGGAATGGGGCTGTTCCGCCGAATGTCGGGCAACGCCATAAAAGCCCATCGGGGGATAGGTTCTTCGCAATACGCTATGTCGTAGGGGTATAGGGCTTGCAGTATCCCCAATGCTTCGTCCGGCTTCCAACCCTGATTGGCATCGATGCGCAACGCGATTTCCGCCCCCAATGCTTCGCGAATGCAGCGGATACGTTCCACGTCGGCTTCCTTGCTATCGCCCAATTTAACCTTGATAATCTCGAAACCGTCCCTTGCCATCTTTTTGGCGTCCTGCACCATCTTTTGCGGGCTGTCTAAACTCACGGTGTTGTCTATCTGCATCTTTTTCCCTCGTTTCCCGCCGAGAATGCGGTAGAGGGGCTGTCCGGCGTGCAGGGCGGCAATATCGTACAACGCCATATCGAACGCGCTTTTGATGCTTGCGTTCGCGTAGATGCTTCGGTTCATGATGCGGGTGCAGGTTGCTATATCCAAGGGATTCTGCCCCTTCAACGCTTGCGCCAAATACTGCCCCACGATGAAGCAGGTGTCCATACTCTCGCCGTTGATGGATACGAAGGGGCTGCATTCGCCCGTACCCGTGATGCCTTCGCAGGTGTGGATTCTCACAACCACGTTCCAAGCGTGGGTAAAAGTGCCGAGAGAAATGATAAACGGTTCTTCCAACAAGATGGGGCACTTGTAGATTTCTACGTGGCTGATGCGTAATGCTGATGGATTCATAATTGATACAAAATTTCGGTTTGCGATTATCGTTTTGAAGCACAAAGGTAATAAAAAAGATGATTTAGAAACGGTTTAAATTTTACAGCTTATCTTTTATGCTAATTTGCTAATGACGGCACATCTCATTAGGTTCCGTGTCGTGGCACGAAATGACGGTGTACCGCCCTCTTAATTGGCTACCGCCGAACGTTGTTTCTTAATTCTTTTATCCCTTGCAGATAACGGAAAGCCGTCAATGGGGCGGAACAGTCGCAGGTAATGAACAAGAATAAATCTTTTCGGTCGTTAATGGCTTGGTCGGAGTATTTGATTTTGTATTTCATTTCAGCTCATAGTTCGTCTTGTAATATTCGTTCAACCAATCTTTTATCTCGTCAAAATACTGTTCCGTCGTGCAGTCGTTGTTGAATGTACTGACGGTTGTATTTATTGAAGGTGCACCTTCAAAAACCTCAATTTCAGGTTGTTGATAATGCTTGTTTTTTAATGCGGTATCCATAAATTGTTGTTTTTTTGTTTTTGACAAAGATAATCATTTGTTTTTAAATGACAAAATTGAGCAGGGCAAACTTCTCGCCGCGCACCCCATTAGCACATTGGCAAATTATTTCCCCCTCTTAATTGGCTACCGCCGAACGTTATTTCTTAGTTTTTAATTCTTAGTTTTTAGTTTTTAATTCTTAGTTTTTAGTTTTTAGTTTTTAGTTTTAATTCTTAGTTTTTAGTTTTTAGTTCTTAGTTTTTAATTCTTAGTTTTTAGTTTTTAGTTTTTAGTTTT
>JAISYO010000137.1 GCA_031269865.1 Dysgonamonadaceae bacterium
CCGTACACGGACATGTGAACCTTGATTTTGCCGATGTGAACACAACCTTGAAGGACGGTGGCGTGGCAATTATGAGCCGGGGGATTGGGAAAGGCGACGATCGCGTGAACGAGGCGATAAAAGATGCCTTGCACTCGCCTTTGTTGAACAACAACGACGTGTTCAGCGCGAAGAAAATCCTCATCAACATTGCCTTCGGGGAAGAGCACCCATTGATGATGGACGAAATGAACGCGATGCACGAATTTATGTCGAAATTCGGACGCGACATTGAAGTGATTTGGGGTGCGGCAGTGGAAAAAGAATTGGACGAGGACGTGAAGGTTACGCTTCTCGCCACCGGATTTTCCATTGCCAACGTGCCGGGCATCGACGAACAACGCCGCATCGAAACCAAGGCTGAGGAATTGGAACGCAAGATACGCGAAGATGCCGAGCGCGAGCGTGATCGTCAAGATAAACAATTGATAGAGAAGTATTACGGCAAGGAAGGCTTGAAAAGTATTTCCACCACCACCTCGCATCTCGAACCCTTTATTTTGACGCTCGAAGAAATGGACGACGACAAGATTATCGAGGCGTTGGAAAACGCGCCCGTGTTCAAACGCGAAGTCGGTTTTAATCCTCGCGATCGCGAATACCACAACAATGAGGTGCATCGCGCTTCGCCGTCAAAGTCGCTGTTCGACTGAGGAAAAAAGAAAAACAAATGGAAAATTACAAAAATAAAAAACATTATGGGATTATTTGAAACAGTAAGCGAAGAGATAAAAAAAGCGATGCTCGCCAAGGACAGGGTACGCCTTGATGCCTTGCGCGGCGTGAAAAAAGAATTTTTGGAAGCCAAAAC
Source organism: Dysgonamonadaceae bacterium (assembly GCA_031269865.1). Classification (GTDB taxonomy): domain Bacteria; phylum Bacteroidota; class Bacteroidia; order Bacteroidales; family Dysgonomonadaceae; genus JAISUH01. The sequence continues at coordinate 851 of JAISYO010000137.1, forward strand.
GGCAAAAGGGGCAAACGATGAGTTGTCGGATGAAACGGCAACCGCTATCCTTCAAAAAATGGTAAAACAGCGCAAAGACAGCGCGGAAATTTACGGCTCGCAAAACAGAAATGATTTGGCTGAGAAAGAATTGGCGGAAATGAAAATCATACAGTCTTTCCTTCCCGAACAACTTTCGCCCGAAGCATTGGAAGCAGCCGTGAAGGAAATCATCGCCCAAACAGGTGCCACATCGATGAAAGAGATGGGGAAGGTTATGGGGTTGGCATCAAAACAATTAGCAGGTAAATCCGAAGGACGGGTTATTTCCGACACGGTAAAGAAACTGCTGTCGTAGAAAAAGAGGAAACTAATTATATTCAACCGTAAAAATAATAAACAATGAAAAAAAACTATTTTATTGCTCTTGTAATGAGCATTTTGATGATTGCCCCAACGATGGCGCAGAACAAAAAATTGGGAAACGAAACCGACGAACAAAAGGCGAAACGCCTTGAATGGTGGACTGATGCGCGTTTCGGTATGTTTATTCACTGGGGTTTGTACGCCCTGCCCGCTCGCCACGAGTGGGTTAAAAACAACGAGCGAATGACTACCGAGCAGTACGAAAAGTACTTTGAACTGTTCAACCCCGATCTCTACAACCCCAAAGAGTGGGCGAGGAAAGCAAAGCAAGCCGGTATGAAATATGCCGTCATCACTTCGAAGCACCACGAGGGATTCTGCCTTTTTGATTCCAAATATACGGATTATAAGGCAACTAACACGCCTATTAAGAAGGACTTAATCAAAGAGTTTGTGGAAGCCTTCCGCGCCGAAGGATTGAAAGTGGGTTTCTACTACTCGCTGATAGATTGGCACCACCCCGATTTTACCATCGACAGATGCCACCCCCAACGGGTTAGCACAAAGGAAGAATACGACAAGCTCAACGAGGGCAAGGATTTTAAAAAATACCGCGAATACCTTCATAACCAAGTTCGTGAGTTGCTGACGAACTACGGCAAAATTGACATTATCTGGTACGATTTCTCGTATCCGGGCGAAAACGGCAAGGGAAACGAAGATTGGGGTTCGAAAGAACTGTTGGCGATGACGCGGAAATTGCAGCCCGGCATCATGGTGGACAACCGCCTCGATCTCGGCGAATATGAAGACGGACAGGATTTTACGACACCCGAACAGGAAAAAGTAGAGAAGTGGCCTGAATTGTTCGGAAAAAAATTTGCTTGGGAAACCTGCCAAACTTTCAGCGGTTCGTGGGGCTACCATCGCGACGAAACGTCGTGGAAAGACACCAAGCAATTGCTTGTATTGCTGATAGAAACGGTTAGCAAGGGTGGCAACCTGCTGTTGAACGTCGGTCCGACGGCACGCGGCGATTTCGACTATCGTGCCGACGAAGCCCTTGAAAATATCGGTAAATGGATGAGCCACAACAGCCCGTCCATCTATTTCTGCACGGAGGCGCCCGAAGAATATAAAGCACCCGAATCAACCCTCTTGACTTACAACCCCAAGACAAAGAGGCTTTATGTTCATCTGCTCGACTATCCGCTCGGCAAACTGAGGTTGCCTGGCTACAAAGGGAAAGTGAAATACGCTCAGTTCCTGCACGATAACTCGGAAATACGTTTTCGTGAAAGTGGCGATAACGTGGAATTGAGCCTTCCGGTGTTGAAACCGAATTACGAAATACCTGTTATAGAACTGATACTAAACTAATTATATGAAAAATAGAAGTTTGAGTGTAGCATTGTTGAGTTTATTCATTCCTTTTTTGAAGGCACAACCCCCCGTTGTGCCTTCGGAAAAGATTTTATCGGACGAGCTGAGCGAGAGCGTTTTCAAGTCGCCCGAACCGGTGTTTTACCCCGAAACGTGGTTCCACTTTATCGGTGGCAATGTTTCGAAAGCGGGCATCACTGCCGATCTCGAAGCGATAGCGGCGGCGCGTATTTCCGGTATCCAACTCTTTCACGGACAGTTTGGTGGCGCGTGGATAGGCGTGAACGAGCAGATAACCTGCCTCAGCCCACAATGGGACGAACTCGTGCGCTTTGTCGCCGAAGAATGTCGCCGTTTGGGATTGCGTTTCACGATGCAGAATTGTCCGGGTTGGGCAATGTCGGGCGGACCGTGGATAAAATCGGAAAATGCGATGCGACAACTCGTTATGAGCCGAACGGATATTGAAGGTGGACAGAAAAACATTCTCTTGCCCCTTCCACAACCAAGCAACGAAGAATGGCGCGATTACCGCGATATTCGGGTTCTCGCCTTTCCAACCCCTCTCGGCGATACCAACGAACAACTTAAACCTCTTTCTGTTACAAGTAGTTTTAATTTTGATTGGAAACAATTTTTATCCGGCGAAGGCAAGTCTTCGGTAAAACTTCCGCCGGTTGCCAAAGGCGGTAAACATACTATTGAAGCGACTTTCGAGAAGCCTGTAACGCTGCGGACGATAGAATTTTCGAGCGTCAACGGTTTTATTCACGCTTGGTGCTACGAACCCGGAGTGGCGGTAAAAGTAGAAGCCCTAAACGCTAACGGCACGACAAAGGAAGTCGTTAATACTCAGATGCCTCAGGCAAGTTGGCAGGACGATCGTCCCATTTCGCTCGCTTGCGATGAAGTGCCGGAAGCGACTTCATACCGCATCACGATTGAAAACAAGCACGAGATGAACCTGTCGTCGTTGCGGCTGTTGTCGGCTGCCCGAAAGAACAATTGGGAATCAGAGGCAGGGTGGACGTTGAGAAGCATCGTGCGCGATGGCGAATCGCCGCAACAAACGCAAAAAGCATTCATAGACAAACGCCAAATCATTGACGTATCAAAGTTTATGGATAAAAACGGTAGCCTGACGTGGAACGTGCCCAAGGGTTTTTGGACTGTGCTGCGTTTTGGACACGTCAATTCAGGACGGAAAAACGCCCCCGCGCCACCCGAAGGGACTGGATGGGAATGCGACAAACTATCCGCTGCAGGTCCCGATGCCCATTTCGCCGGATACATAGGGCGACTTGCCGATGACGCGCTCAACGGCGGACTGCTCGGCGGTATGTTGCTCGACAGTTGGGAATGTTCTACTCAGACGTGGACGAAGGGTATGGATACTATTTTTGCCGAGCATACCGGCTATGAACTCAAAAATATGTTGCCCGCACTTTTCGGGTATGTGATTGATGATCACGAAAAAAGCTCGCGCTTCCTGCTCGATTGGCGGCGCACAGTCGGCGACTTGTTCGCCAATAAGTTTTATGGCAGAATGGCGCAACTCGCCAAGGCGAAAGGCATTGACATACAATATGAAACGGCGGCTGGCGATATTTTCCCTGCCGACATTATGGAATACTACAAACACGCCGACGTGCCGATGGCGGAATTTTGGCACCCTTATTCCGACAATTATGTGGGCGCGATAGATTTCAAACCCATCAAACCGACGGCTTCGGCGGCGCGAATGTACGGCAAACCGCGTGTGGCGGCGGAAGCCTTCACTTCCTTCGAACTCTCTTTTGACGAACACCTCGCTATGCTCAAAGAGGTAGCCAATTTGAACTTCGTTGAGGGTGTAACTCACTTGGTGTTCCATACTTACACTCACAATCCGCGTACCGACTGGTTGCCGCCAGGCACTTCTTTCGGTTCAAATATCGGCACGCCTTTCCTGCGTGGGCAGACGTGGTGGCGTGCGATGCCCGATTTCACGTCCTATTTGGCGCGTGTGAACTATCTGCTCGAAGCAGGGCGTCCGGTGTCCGATGTGTTGTGGTATCTCGGCGATGAGATTAACCACAAACCCGATCAAAAGATTGAAATTGAAGGCTATAAATATGACTATTGCAACCCTGACGCGCTACTGAATCGACTTTCCGTGAAAAACAGCAGGCTCGTTACGCCCGAAGGCATCAGTTACAGGCTGTTGTGGCTTCCCGACAATGAACGAATGTTGCCGGAAACGCTCGAAAAACTGCTTGAATTTGTCCGTCAGGGTGTCATCGTTGTGGGTAACGCCCCGAAAGGATTGGCTACCTTGAAAGACAGCGCCGAAGCCCAAAAACGTTTCGACAAAGCCGTGAAGGAACTTTGGGGCAAAAAGAGAGTCATCGCGGACAAAAAAATAGACGATGTGCTGAAATCCATTAATATCCAACCGGATATAAGGTTCGGGGAAAATTGCGCATTGTGGTTGCACCGTTGCAACGACGATGCCGAATGGTATTACGTTGCCGCGCCTTTTGGCAAAGGCTTCAACGATGTGATTACTTTCAGAAACACCGGGCTTGTGCAGATATGGGATCCTTTGACGGGGAAAATATCTCAGGCAGAGGTGCTTCCTTCGGAAAAAGGTAGCACGTCCCTTCGCTTAGAGCTTGCGCGTGCAGGTTCTTGTTTTGTCGTGTTCTATCCCAAAAAACAAGGGAATACGTTTGCCGAAAGCAAGGCTTCGAGTGTCGAAATTGAATTGCGACAACCGTGGAAACTGCATTTCCCCTCCGGTTGGGGCGCACCCGATTCATTGAGGATAAATGAGTTGAAGGCTTGGAAAGATCTCGATATTTCCCCAGGAGGCAAAGCTTTTTCGGGGACGGTAACGTATAGCACGACTTTTGAGCTACCCAAACATCATTCTTCGAAAATCGTATTGGATCTCGGCGATGTGGAAATGATAGCGACAGTGAGGCTTAACGGCGTGAAATATAATTCGTTGTGGACACAACCCTACCGATTGGACATTAGCGATGCCATACACGAGGGCAAAAACGATTTGCAGGTGGAAGTAACGAGTACGTGGTTCAACCGCCTTGTTTATGATGCTTCGCAACCCGAAGCTGATCGCAAGACGTGGACGATAAGCGGACCCAAAGACAAACCCTTGCGAAAAAGCGGTTTGCTTGGTCCCGTTGCCATCAGAATCGAAGAATAATTTCAATTACGAATTACGAATGAAGGGTAAAAGGTAAAAGGTTAGGGGGGCTAAAACAACCTCAGTCGCAATGAAATTCCGCATACCCAACAACCTCATTGCCTCATTTTTTGTCCGTTAGGGCATTCATATCAATAGAGACACGGGCGTTCCCCAAACCCTTATTTTTGCAGGCACCCTTAGTAGCTCTGTCAATTCTTATTGCCCTTATTAAAACATTAAAAATAAGGGAATAAGGGTGGTTTTGCGTGTGCTGTTTTGCGAACCAAAAAATTAAAGTATAATCTATTGAATAATAGATTTTCAGAAAAGAAAGAAGTTGCAATGGGTAACGATATGGAAACGAGCGGGGTGCGCTTGCTTGCTTCGGTTTGCATTGTTTCAAATAACTCTGATGCAAAGATATGCAACTTTTTCGGAATAGCCAAATATGATTCATTTATTCGTTGCAAAATCATTTCTTTGAGAAATATTTTATTTATCCGAATAAAAAACTTTATCTTTGTAGCCTAAATTATACTATAAGTATGATAAATAAAATCGAAATAAAGAAAACAAAGATAAACAACCTGATGCAATCATCGCCTACCGGTATGGTTTTTCTTTCGTCGTGGCTGACTTCGCAGGGTTATCCTTATGAATTGCAACAGCGATACAGAAAAGGCGGTTGGCTGAAATCTGTCGGAAAGGGCGCTATGCTGAAATCCGGCGATACGCTTACTTTGTCGGGAGGGCTTTCTGCGCTGCA
>JAISYO010000175.1 GCA_031269865.1 Dysgonamonadaceae bacterium
TTCGTCCACGATTTTCCGGCAAGTTCGGCTGCAAGCGCGTTCAGCACTTTCTGCCCCAGCATACCATAGGTCGCGAGGTTGAAGTCTATATTGCGGTATCTCAAATCGAAACCAAGTCCGAATGTCATATCGGGCTGCGCGTCGCCGAGAATCGGATATACCGCGTCATCTTGGAAGGTTGTCAGCGGACGTCCTTCGTCGTCGCGTGGAATATCGAACTTGCCATCGACGATACCTTTGCTTTTCAGTCCGATAAACGTCCCTACGGGATAACCTTCGGCAACCACCTGCGTGCGGACGTCAAGTCCGGCAAGTCCTTGCAGCGAACCGGTATAAATTTTCCCGTTTGCAAGTTGGAACTGATCGTTCGACAGTTTTTCAACCACCTGCTTGTTGTGAGCGAGGGTAAGGTTTGCATCGAAAGTCAAATCTTTGGATTTCAATATATTGGCATTCAACGTCAATTCCACGCCAGTATTGCTCAAATCGCCCACGTTGGCAAGCATCGTGCGGTAGAGATAAGGCGGTGTCGCAACCTGATAGGTGTAGAGCAAATCGCTTGTTAGCTTGCGGTACCAATCGAGGGTTCCGGTTATGCGTTCAAAAATCGAAAAATCAAAACCGATATTGGTTTGCGCCGTCGATTCCCATTTCAAATCGGGGTTGGCGTTTCTCGAAAATCCGTAAGACGGTTTGAATGTGCCGCTTACAACGTCGAAAAACGATTCGCCACCGCCGAATGCGCTGACGGTAGGCAGGGATTGATAGGGCGACAAACCGTTTTGGTTGCCCGTTACGCCGTAGCCTACGCGAATTTTAAGGCTTTGCAGCCAGTCGGAAGCGCCGTCCATAAAACTTTCTTCCGTGATGCGCCAAGCGGCTGATATAGACGGGAAATAGCCCCATTTGTGGTTTTCGCCGAATTTCGACGAGCCGTCGCTTCGGATTGTCGCCGTAAATAAATACTTGTTGTCGAAGCCGTAATTTACGCGGGCAAAAGCCGAAATCAGTTTCGAATCGTTTTTGTATGAAGAAACATCGCCCTGCAAGAAGTTGGTACCCGTGCCGAGGTTGTTCCACAAGAAAGCGTCGGTTTCAAATTTGCTGCGTCTCGCGCCGAAACCTTCGTTCACTTCGTAGAGGTAGGAATAACCCGCCATACCTGCGATGCTATGCCGTCCGTCAATGATTTTGTTGTAATTGAGATAGGTTTCCAACTGCCTTCGCGTTGTTTCGCCCAATGAACGGCTTGCCGAGTTGCTTTCCGAAGGGGGATAACCGAAACCGGAAAAAGCATATTGATAATCTTGGCTGTTGCCATATTCGTAGGACAAGTTGGCTACGCCTTTTAAACCGTCCACAATGTCGAGTTCAATTTTGCCGTAACCCAGCAAACGCTTGCGCGAGCCTTCGTCCTGACGGGCTGCAAGGCTTTCCATCACGTTGGAAGAGTTGGTTCCGTAAGCATTCGGGTGTTCTTTCCAACCCTTGTTGGTGTAGTTTCCGTCTTTGTCGAAAACGGGAATAGTGGGGTTGTTGCGGTACGAACTTCTCAAAATGCCACCGTCCACGTCATCTGTTTTGTCGATGGTGGTATGTACGCCGAGTTCGAGGCGCAGTTTGTCGTTCAACCCGGTTGCGTAGGCGTTCAAACTACCCGTAAGGCGATCAAGTTTCGAGTTTTTCATCGTCCCCTGATTTTGAAGGTAAGTTACCGAAGCCTGAAATCCGCTCAATGCGCTACCCTGCGAAAATGATATGTTATGTGATTGAGTGATAGCCGTTTGCTGCAACTCTTCCTGCCAATTGGTATTTGCGCCGTAGTCCATATCCTGCCAGTTAGCGCTGCCGTTTTTGGCTTCCCAAGCACGCCATTCGGAAGACGAGAGGACGTCGAGATTTTTTGCGCGTCCGACAGCCGCAAAGCCGTTGTACGAGAGTTTGCGTCCGCCTTCCTTGCGGTTGGTGGTTACCATAATAACACCATTCGCGCCGCGCGAACCGTAAATCGCTGCCGCGGAAGCATCTTTCAACACGTCAATGGATACGATTTCGGTAGGCTGAACCGTGTTAATATCAACGCCGGGGATACCGTCCACCACAACCAGCGGTGCACTGCTTGCCGTCAGCGACGTTCCACCCCTCAACCTCATCATCGGGCTTGAAGTGGGATCGCCACCGTTTGAATTGATAACCGCCAACCCTGCGATTTTGCCCTGCAACAGTTGCTCGGCAGAGGAAATCACGCCCCTGCGCAAATCTTTCGCCGATACCGACGTAATAGCACCCGTCAAATCGGATTTTCTTGCCACACCGTAACCGACGGCTACTACCGTTACTTCGTCCAAGCTCTGCGAGTCTTCTTCCAAGATAATGTTGAGGTTGGTTCGGTTTCCAACGGCAAGCTCTTGGGTTTTATAACCGAGATACGACACGACTAAGGTTACATTCGGTTCGGTTCTCAGCGAAAAAGTCCCGTCGGTGTTGGTAGCCGTACCGACTGTCGAGCCTTTCACTACTACATTTGCCCCGATAATCGCTTCGCCAATATTATCGGAAACTTTACCCGTCACCTCTCTCGTTTGCGCGAGCGCGACAAGAGAACAGCTCAGGAAAACAGTTAGCACTAAACAGGTTGCGTGGTTTTTCCGTACAAACGTACTAAACCATTCCCTGCTTGGAAATTTTAGTTTTCTTTTCATTTGATTTAAATTTGAGTGTATAATATAATGGTTAATAAAAAATTTATTTATAAATCATCAATTTTTAGATTACAAAGGTAATTGAAAATTTTAGATTACAAAGGTAATTGAAAATTTTCAGAAACGGCGAAAAAATACTGTTAAAATTCGGCGGAATGGAACGCGGATTGGCGCAGATTTTTTATTTAGTTGTTTTTATTGAAAATGTCTTGCGTTTGAATCGGGGTTTTATGCCAAAATTCAACAACAAGCCAATTTCTATTTCCGTGTTTCCCAATTCTTATTCCCCCGACTTCCGCCTTTCCCTAACCCCAAACTCTTTCGCTGTAACCGATTCAATCTCAACCTTCCACACCATCACATTGTTTACGGCGGGAACGGAATAGCTGAAATCGCGCCCCGTATATTGCCGCATAATATGGTTCAACGCCTTTTCTTTCTCGGCAAAATCGGTTTCAAACAACACCTTCCCCCTGCAAATCACACTTTCGCCCTTCATTCGGTAGCTGCACGCCACGTCGGAATGTTGATGGACGAGTTCGGAATCGGTGCAGAACGTGATGCAGACGTTGGGATTCTGTCCAAGGCTGCGAATCGACTTTCCTTCGGAAGCGGAATGCAGGTAAACGGCGTTGCTGTCGTAGCCGAAATTCATCGGCAACACGTAGGGAAATCCCTGCTCATCGACGATCCCCACGAAACAAATTTTGCAGGCTCTGATGATTTCGTCGATGCGTTGCCGGTTTTCTATCGGGAAAGTTTTCATTCGGGGGCTTGTTTACAGTTAAATAATTGTATATCGGTTGGTTTATGCGGTTTTTTCATCGCAGTCCTGCGCATCGGATTCGGCATTCGGGGTGGAATTTTCCTTTGCCAAAGCCAATATCTGCCGATGAAAATCTTCGTCGCCCCGCAGTCTTTTCAAGGCTTTTTTCGCCGCTCGCTGATGCGATTCTTTTTTCGAGAAGCCGTCGCCGCAACCAGCCTCAACCCCGCAGATATAGACTTCCGATTGGAAAACAGGGTTGTTCTGCTTGTCGTAAGAACTTTCCACAATCTCGAAAACCACTTCCGCTTTGTTTTTCTGCCCCCACTCTATCAGCCGCGACTTAAAATCCACCTCGTTTTTCACGACGGATTCCATATCAATATGCTGACGGATAAGCGTTTCATAAACGAAACTTTTCGCCACGCGGTATCCTTGATCGAGGTAGATAGCCCCGATAAGCGCTTCCAAGGCATCGCCGTAGATATTGGTGTTGTGAGCCAGATTGCGCGTGTAGGAAACGATGATTTTGTCCAGTCCCAATTCCACCGCCAATTTGTTCAGGGTGTCGCGCTGCACAATCCGCGAGCGCATATTGGTAAGGAAGCCTTCCTTTTTATACTCGTATTTTTTGTAGAGAATGTCGGCGACGATGGCATCGAGAATGGCATCGCCCAAAAATTCAAGGCGTTCGTTGTTTATCCAACGTCCTTTTCCCGAGCGGATCGACGAAGAACGGTGGGTTACGGCTTCTCTGTATAGATTTATTCTGTCGGGGTAAAACCCGAGAATTTTATAAAAAGAAAGATAGGGCTCTTTCCCGCGGTGGAAAACAGCCCTTATCTTTCGTAAGGGTTTTCTTAACACACTTTCTCAATTGTATTTCTTGAAAATGGCGCTCGAATTGTGTCCGCCAAAACCAAACGTGTTTGAAATCGCCGTCCGTACTTCTCTTTTCTGCGCCTTGTTGAAAGTAAAATTAAGATTATAGTCAATTTCGGGATCGTTGTCGCCCTCAGTGTGGTTGATGGTCGGCGGTATAATGCCGTTTTGAATGGCGAGGATACAAAAGATGGATTCCAATCCCCCAGCCGCGCCGAGCAAATGCCCCGTCATCGACTTCGTGGAACTGATATTCAGCTTGTAGCTGTGCTCCCCGAACACGTCAAGGATCGCCCTGCTTTCCGAAATATCGCCGACGGGCGTTGATGTCCCGTGCACATTGACATAATCAATTTCCTCAGGCTTCATATTCGCGTCTTCCAGCGCGTTGCGCATTACCAGCTTCGCGCCCAGCCCTTCGGGGTGTGAGGCGGTCAGGTGGTAGGCATCGGCTGACATACCGACTCCCACTACTTCGGCGTAAATGTGCGCCCCACGCGCCTTGGCGTGTTCCAATTCTTCGAGAATCAGACAGGCGGCACCTTCGCCGATGACAAATCCATCGCGGCTCGCGCTGAACGGACGAGATGCGGTTTCGGGCGAATCGTTACGTGTCGAAAGCGCGTGCATGGCGTTAAAACCACCCACGCCCGACACGGTAATCGCGGCTTCTGCCCCACCGGTTACAAAAGCGTTTGCTTTGCCTAAGCGAATCAGATTATAAGCATCGGATATGGCATTCGTCGATGACGCGCAAGCCGAAACGGTCGCATAGTTGGGTCCGTGCAGTCCGTAAATCATAGAGATTTGCCCGGTGGCAATGTCTGCTATCATTTTCGGAATGAAAAACGGATTGAAGCGCGGTCCCTTATCCTTGTTCATGGCATAATAGGATACCTCTTCTTCAAACGTGCTTATACCACCGATTCCCGCCGAGAAGATAACCCCGATGCGGTTCCGATCTTCCTTTTCGAGATCGAGATTCGAATCTTCCATCGCTTCCGCGGCAGCGCCTATGGCGAGCAACGCATAGCGGTCGAACTTCCGCACCTCTTTCTTGTCGAGATAGTTAGTCGGATCAAAATCTTTCACTTCACAAGCAAATTGCGTTTTGAACAGCGAAGCGTCGAAATGAGTAATAGGTCCGGCGCCGCTTTTACCCTCAATGACGTTCTTCCACGTCGTTTTCACGTCGTTGCCGATGGGGGTAACAGCACCCAGACCTGTTACTACAACTCTTTTCAATTCCATGCAGTAAAACTATAAGGAATTTTATTTGGCGTGTTCCTCTACATACGAAACAGCATCGCCAACGGTAGAGATTTTCTCTGCCTGATCATCAGGAATCGAAATGTTGAATTCTTTTTCAAATTCCATAATCAATTCCACGGTGTCAAGAGAGTCAGCCCCCAAATCATTGGTAAAGCTTGCGTTATCCGTTACTTCGGATTCTTCAACACCCAATTTATCGACGATAATCGATTTCACTCTTTCTGCTACTTCAGACATAACTTTTGTTCTTAAATGAATAAATAAAAAATATTATTTCTAATTTTGCGACTGCAAAGTAAATCAAAAAAATTGGAACCTCACACATTTTGGGGAAGAAATTCATTCAAAATTGCACATTATGGAATTTTTTGTGCAAAATATTTAAAGTTTTTATGACAAACATCGCCATTTTTGCTTCGGGGAGCGGCTCTAACGCCGAGAACATCGCCGACTATTTTTCGGAAAACAGCGACATAAGGATCTGCCTTATCGTGTCGAACAAAGCCGACGCCTTCGTCCACGAGAGAGCGAAGAAATTGGGTATCCCTTCTCTTACTTACCCCAAAAGTGAGTTCGAGGAGGGAACGCGCGTCCTTGAAATTTTGCGGGAGTACGGCATCAACTTCATCGTCCTTGCAGGCTTCCTGCTGAAAATCCCCGGCTCGCTCATCGAGGCTTATCCTCGAAAAATCGTCAATATCCACCCTGCCCTACTGCCAAAATACGGAGGCAAAGGAATGTACGGCGAGCACGTGCACAAGGCAGTCGTAGCCGCCGGCGAAAAAGAATCGGGGATCACGATCCATTACGTGAACGAGCATTACGACGAAGGGCAGGTTATTTTTCAGGCGAAGTGCGACGTTTCGCCCACCGACACGCCCGAAAACGTGGCGCAGAAGGTGCACGAATTGGAGTATCGCCATTTTCCCGAAGCAATTGAGAAAACAATTCTGTCGGCGCAAAAATAATTTTTTAGCCCCAAACGCATAAGAATAGCAAATAAAAATCGTATATTTGCAGCCTCTTTTGCGGCAGTGGTGTAATGGTAGCCACGCCAGCCTTAGGAGCTGGTGCCGAGAGGCGTGGGGGTTCGAGTCCCTTCTGCCGCACAAGAAACATTGATTATCATCATTTTACCAATAAAGCACCCGAAAAGCCCGTACTGCATTTTTTCCCGGGTGCTTTTTTGTTGCCATTGTCCCCACCGTCCCCCGCATTCGCCTTAGTCTCATTAGGCGAATTAGTCTTTGTTCTTTTCTCTTAATTCTTAATTGTTAATTCTTAATTTTTAATTCTTAATTCTTTTACCTTTTACCCCTTATACCAACTTGCATACATCAAATAATTGCGGGCAATCTTTTGGTTGATCTCTTTCGATTGTTCAGGATCCACCTTCTTCACGAATTTGGCAGGCGTTCCGGCATAGATGCTGCCCGGTTCCACTTTCGTACCGCTCAGCACCACCGCCCCGGCAGCCACAATAGCCCCTTCGCCGATGACGGCGTAGTCCAGCACCACCGCGCCCATACCGATGAGAGCCCCTTTTTCTATTTTCGCGCCGTGGATAACGACGTTATGCCCGATGGAAACATCGTCCTCAATCTCGACGACCGATTTTTGGTAGAGCGTATGCAAAACCGCCCCGTCCTGCACGTTCACGCGGTTGCCGATGCGGATCGGATTCACGTCGCCGCGCAGTACGGTGTTGAACCACACGCTGCAATCGTCCCCGATAACCACATCGCCGATAAGGGCGGCGTTGTCAGCCAAATACACGTTTTCCCCAATTTGCGGGCTAAAACCCCGAACCGATTTTATAATCGCCATATAATCAATTAAATGGATTTCGTTTTTTTCTTCAACCAAGCCTTTTCTTCTTTCGAAAGGTATTTTTTCAGCTTGTCATACACCATTTTATGGTAGTTGTTGAGCCAGTCTGTTTCTTCCTTCGTCAGCAGTTTTTTCACGATGGGTTTGGTGTCGATGGGGCAGAGCGTGATGGTTTCGAAGCGGTAAAACGTCCCGAAATCCTTCGTTTTCTTGTATTCCTGCACCGCAACGAGGTTTTCGGTGCGGATACCGTATTCGTTGGTGCGGTAAACGCCCGGTTCGTTCGACGTTACCATACCGGGTTGCAGCGTTACCGGATTTTCTTCCAAGCGAATGTTCTGCGGACCTTCGTGCACGTTCAGGAAATGTCCGATGCCGTGTCCCGTGCCGTGCCAATAAGTTACATAATTGTCCCATAGTGCTTTACGCGCCAAAACGTCGAGTTGCGAGCCTCGCGTTCCTTCGGGGAAGACGGCAGAGCCGAGGGCGATATGCCCTTTCAGCACGTTGGTATAGTCAATTTTCATCTGCTTCGTCAGTTCGCCTACGGCGAGCGTGCGGGTAATGTCCGTGGTGCCGTCTTTGAATTGTGCGCCCGAATCAATCAACAGCAAGCCCTTCGGCTCTATTTTCGCCGCTTTTTCGGGCGATGCGTGGTAGTGGACGATCGCGCCGTTTCCGGCGTATCCGCAAATCGTGGCGAAACTTTCGCCCACGTATAGAGGTTGTTGCGAACGGTATTCGCGCAATTTCTCTTCCACCGTCGTTTCCATAACGATACCTTCGGGGACGGCTTTTTCCAACCACATATAAAATTTGACGAGCGCCACGCCGTCTTTAACCATCGCGTTGCGGAATCCAGCAAGCTCGGTTTTGTTTTTGATGCTCTTCATCATATCCACGGGCGACAACGGAATGTTCACAATCTTGCACATCGCAGGGATACTCTGTTGCAATTTGTGGTTGATTTTGCTTCCGGTTACGCCGATTCGTGTTCCGGCAGGAAGTTTCGACACATAATCAAAAACCGAATCGTAGTTGGCGATGACAACGCCCTGCACCCTCAGCGCGGTTGCCGTTTGCTCGTCCAGCTTGTCTGGATCGATAAACAGCCGTGTTTCTTTCTTCGAAACGTAGCCGTAAGCCACAGTAACAGGGTTATAATCAACGTCATTGCCACGTATATTGAACGTCCAAGCCACTGCGTCGAGCGTAACGATAAGCATAGCGTCGGCGTCCGCCTTGTCGAGTTCGGCAGTGATACGCCCTATTTTCTGCTTCGTGGATTCCCCCGCAATTTTGTCCGGCAAAAGGAAAGCCTTGTTTTTGGGTATTCCCGGGCGATCGTTGCGGATAACCGCGAAAGGATCGTAAGCCGTTTCCAAGCGTATATTATTCGTTTTCAGCCTGTCAGACAGCAAAGCCGTGTCCGATGCGGCGTACACCAGTCCGTCGATGCCCACCGTAGCGCCTCTGCCCACCTGCTCGATGATCCACGAAGTCATGTCGGGCGTTTCCGCCAGCCCCATCTTAAAAAGCGTGAAGCCGGTACCTTCCAACTCGGTGGAGGCTTGCAAAAAATAGCGCGAGTCCGTCCACACCCCCGCTTTGTTTTTCGTTACCACCACCGTACCCGCCGATCCGGTAAAGCCGCTGATCCATTTGCGCGACTCCCACGTTTTGGGGGGATATTCACTCAGGTGCGCATCGGTGCTCGGCACCACAAAAGCGTCCAATTTTTTGTCTTCCATAAATTTTCGCAGGGCAGAAAGCCGTTCAGGAATCCGATTTGTTTTCATACGATGATCGTTTTATTTTATTTTTATTGTATATTTGTATTTTTGTTGATTCAAAGAACAAAAGTAACAAAATGTTCCCATATAAAGATGAAAAAATGGATTTTTTGCGTTTTTGCCCGAAAGGGCAGAATATGAATAACCGCAGGTACAACCTGCGGATAAAACAAATCGTCATTGCGTTCCGTGCCACAACACGGAATCTTGCCCGCAATCTCCTGAGTAATCGGGGGATGCTGAAACAAGTTCAGCATGACGCTACGTTCAACCCTGACGGGTTGCCGAACAGGAGGATTGCTCTTTCCGTAAGTTTCACAACCGGTTATTCAAATTATTTCCTTACGGAAATTTTTAAATCCAAAAATACCAATAAAATATTGAATATAAATACATTATAGTAAAACATAAAAAATTAGCACATCACTATTATTTGTCAATTGTCTTGGCTCTTGGCTCTTGATTCTAAAATAAAATGAACCCAACCCTCGAACTAAAAAATATGCGCTTTTACGCCCATCACGGCGTTTCGGAACAAGAAACGGCGGTGGGAAACGATTTTCTCGTGTCGGTGCGCTTCT
>JAISYO010000050.1 GCA_031269865.1 Dysgonamonadaceae bacterium
AATTTTATGCCCTTCAAAATGAACATTTCCAACGAAATTTGTTTTAAACAAAGGTAAAGAATCGACTTCGTAAACCCATACACTATGTTTTTAGATCAGTTGCGAAAAATCAGGGACTGTTGCCGAAACCCCTACAACAAATACGTGTATCCCTTGTCGATAAGCGGCAAGCCCGATTGGGCGGAAACGGTTCATTGCGACAGTCGTCCCCAAAAGGACGGCATCGACATTGTAACGGTTGCCTTCAACGACGAAAGGCTGATTGACAAGCAAAGCGATCTCGTGAAAAAACACATCAGGGATGAGAATTATACGCAAATCATCGTCGATAATTCCACGGACAAGGGGAAACGCCGCCTCATCAGGGATCTCTGCATTCGGAAAAACCTCGTTTACGTCCCCGTTCCGCGACATATCCACCGACTTATCGCCACGAGGGTGTTTGGCGGTGCTTTGTCGCACGCGGCTGCACTCAATTGGGCTTATTATAATTTGTTGAAAGAGAGGGAGATGCCAATTATTCTCTTCCTCGATCACGATATGATGCCGATGAATGATTACCGCATATCGGAAGCCCTTGGCAACCAAGATTTTTATGGCGTGAAACGCGACAGGGCGGACGGGTGGTACGTTTGGGCGGGTTTCTGCGCTTTCCGTTTCGCCGCGCTTTCTCGCATAAAACCCAATTTCCTGCCCATAATGGTAAAAAACACCTTTCTCGACACGGGCGGGGGCAACTACCCCGTCTTGTACAGGGATTACAACATTGGGAAAATCAATTTCGCCCCGGCGAAAATCTACCGGATAAGAAAGCCGGAAGGCAACTCAAAGAGGGATTACAGCTACCATTTGGATTGTGTTCAGGTTATCGATCGCTGTTGGCTACACATCATACAGGCTTCCAATTTTGCAAAAATCAAGGGGAAAGACGATATGGTGAATTTGGTGTTGGACAACCTCGATAAAATAAGGGAAAAGATAAACCACGCCCTTTGAAACAATTTTTTCCATAACATCGTTGGATTTTGGAAATTTTTTCCTATCTTTGCCCCTGAATTGGTTTCCGACACTTATCATCAAGTCGAGGGATTAAAAGGGAATCGGGTGAAAATCCCGGACAGTTCCCGCTGCTGTGAAGCTCCATTCAACTTTTTGGGAAACACTTATGCCACTGATACGATGTCGTATTGGGAAGGTTCCGAAAAGGGAGTAAGTCAGAAGACCTGCCATCATTCAATTCGCCGATCGCTCCGGGTTTTAGGGTATTGGCACAGGATGTTTTTCAATTTTTTGTAAATGGTTATTAAACAGGTCATAACGACTGCTGGTTTTGCCCTTGCATTCCTGCTGATGGGGAATAGTGCGCTTTTGGGGCAAAGCATGCTGGACAGTATTCAACGATTGGACGAGGTTGTAATTACTGCCGACCGTGTCGTGCGTGAGGTAAACCCCGTGCAACGTCTCGACGGTGCGCAGTTGCAGCGGCTATCTTCGCATAGCGTTGCCGATGCATTGCGCTATTTTTCCGGGTTGCAGATCAAAGACTATGGGGGAGTTGGCGGGTTGAAGACAGTCAATATCCGCAGCATGGGCACCAATCACGTGGGCGTATTCTACGACGGCATCGAATTGGGTAATGCACAAAACGGCACGATTGATCTGGGGCGTTTCTCGCTCGACAATATGGAGTCGGTTACCCTCTACAACGGACAAAAGAGCGCAGCCTTCCAACCCGCAAAGGATTTCGGTTCCGCCGGCTCGGTATATCTACAATCGCGCACACCCGTTTTTGAAGAAAGGAAAGCTCGTCTGTTGAAGGCAACTGTGAAAACAGCTTCGTTCGACGTGATCAATCCCGCCGTGCTTTGGGAACAGAAATTAAACGAAACGACCAATGCTTCCGTCAGCGCCGAATATATGCACACCTCCGGGCGATACAAGTTTACCTATCGCGTAAAGGACGGCTACGACACCACCGCCGTCCGGCAAAACGGCGATGTCAATGCGTTGCGGGCGGAAGTGGGTCTGTATGGCAAAATGGACGATGGACATTGGAAAGCGAAAGCCTACCTCTATCGGTCGGAACGCGGCTATCCGGGTGCAGTGGTAAAAAACAAGTTTTCCCACGAAGACCGACAATGGGATACCAATGTCTTCACGCAAGGTTCTTTCCGCAAAGACTTTGGAGGATTTTACAGTATGTTGCTCAACGGCAAATACGCCTACGACTACCTGCATTATCTGTCCGATCCCACGAAGGACGAATCCGCCATGTATGTGGATAATCGCTACCGCCAACAGGAAGTCTATCTATCTTCGGCAAACCGATTCACGTTGCTTTCCTGTTTGGAAGCCTGTCTGTCGGCAGATTGTCAGTTCAACTTACTGGATGCCAACTTGATAAACTTTGCCTATCCGCGCCGCCACACCGCTTTGACGGTGGCTGCCCTCTCGCTTCACACCGAACGGTGGAAGGTTCAGGCAAGCATCTTGGGTACGTTTGTTCACGATGTGGCAAAATACGATGAGGCGGCGGGCAATAAAACCGAATGGACTCCGTCGGCAGTAGCTTCTTTTCAACCGTGGAAAGAACACGATTTTCATCTGAGGGCGTTCTACAAGCGAATCTTCCGGATGCCCACGCTCAATGATCTCTATTATACCTTTATCGGCAATGTCTATCTGAAACCCGAATACACCCATCAATACAACATCGGCGTTACTTACTCAAAGCGCTTTGACGAGGGTGTGCTCCGCCGGATTGAATGGCAGACCGATGCTTACTACAACGAAGTGAAAAACAAGATTGTAGCCATTCCATCCTCTAATTTTTACCGATGGACGATGCTCAATTTTGGGGAAGTGAGGATTAAAGGTGTCGATGTGGCGGTACACACAGATTGGCTGCCCGCTAACGATTGGCAACTCATCGGCAGGCTGAACTACACCTACCAGCGTGCACAGGACGTTACCGATCGAAGCGATCCCTATTATGGCGGGCAGATTCCCTACATCCCACGCCACAGCGGTTCGGCTATTCTGAACCTGACGTATCGGCGTTGGGAAGCCAATTACAGCTTCATTTATACGGGCGAAAGGTATTCTTCCCGCTCGAACATCCCCGTCAACTATCAACTCTCGTGGTACACCAGCGATTTATCGTTCGCCCGCAGTTGGAAAGGCGGATGGAAGGTTACGGCAGAAGTAAACAATCTGCTCAATCAACAATACGAAGTGGTGTCGAGCTATCCCATGCCCGGCATTAACTTCCGGCTGACGGCGCAATATACATTGTCTCTATAAAAACAAGTAATATGAAAGAGCAAGTACTTTATTTTCTTCTCCTTTTGGTGTTGTTCGCCGCCTGCCGGGGCGAAATACCGTTGATTCAGGAAGAGGAAGAAAATGTTTCTCCCCCATCCGGCGACAAAACGGTTGCTGGGTTCTATCTGCTCAACGAGGGGAATATGGGCAGCAACAAGGCATCGCTTGACTACTTCGACAGTAGCAAAGGGCAGTATCACCGCAACATCTATGCGGAACGCAACCCAAGCATCGTGAAAGAACTCGGAGATGTGGGCAACGACATCGCCGTCTATGGCAGCAAACTCTATGCCGTGATCAACTGCTCCAACTATGTGGAAGTGATGGATGCACGCACCGCCAAGCACATAGGCAGTTTTGAGGTGCAAAATTGCCGATACATCACGTTCGGCAAAGGCAAGGCTTACGTCAGTTCGTATGCCGGACCTGTGCAGATTGATCCAAATGCCCGTCCCGGAAAGGTGGTTGAGGTGGATACGGTTAATTTCCAGATACAAAGGGAAGTAACCGTAGGCTATCAGCCCGAAGAAATGGTAATCACGGACGGAAAGCTGTATGTCGCCAATTCGGGGGGCTATCGCGTACCCAATTACGACAAAACCATATCGGTAATCGATCTTGCCTCGTTTACCGAGACAAAAAAAATAAATGTGGCGATCAACCTGCACCGTATGCGTTTGGACAACTACGGCAACATTTATGTTACTTCGCGGGGAGACTACTACGATGTCCACTCCAATGTCTATGTCATTAATTCCAAGACAGATCTTGTTACGAGTGTGCTCGACTTCCCTGCCAATGAATTGTGGGTGCACGGCGATTCGCTGTATGCTTACAGTTCGGAGTTTAGCAAATACACCAACGAATACACCGTCAATTATACCATCTACGATGTCAAGAAACGGAAAGTGATGACAAAGAACTTCATTACCGACGGCTCCGACAAAGAGATAGACATTCCCTACGCCCTTGCCGTCCACCCCGTTACAAGCGAAATCTTCGTAAGCGACGCCAAGGACTATGTAACACCCGGCAGGCTCTATTGTTTTTCGCCGGATGGAAAGCAAAAATGGACGGTAACCACCGGGGACATTCCGGCGCATATCGTTTTTCTCATGAATAAATAAATTACAAACAATTAATTATGTTTTTTTCTATGAAACAAAAAAGTATCAGCCTCAAACAAGCCTTGTTGCTTGTCCTGTTTGCGTGCGCTTCGGTGGCTTGCAACGACGATAACGGTGGGCAAGAACCCGACATCTCGTTCAACAGCGAGAGCGGCGAATACGCGGTAAAGATAGGTAACACGGTGGAACTCCGTGCCGAAGTGAAGAATGCCGTCCGTCCGTTCTACGCATGGAAGCAAGACGGTAAGGTGGTTGCCTCCGATCTCGTGTACGAGTATAAGGGGGAAGTGCTTGGCGCACATTTCGTTAATTTTCGGGTAGATGCCGATAACGGTACGCAAGAGAAGCAGGTTATCGTGAACGTGGTGGATAAGATGACGCCTAAAATCAAGATGCCAGCCAACGCTGTCGCTTATGCAGGCACAGACACGCCATTGGCTTGCGAAACCGACTACACCGATGCCACCACACGCTTTGAGTGGACGTTTCAGGGCAAGGTGGTGTGCACTGACTCCATCTACGTGTTCAATGCGCCCGACATCAACATCTATACGGTTGCCGTCAAAGTAACCAGTGCCGATGGGGTGGATGTGAAGAATATTTCGGTATCAGTTATCCCGAAAGAACAGCCGTTTATCTTCTTCGATTGCGGGCGGTATGTATTGCCTTCGCAAATCAGTGCCGTTCGCACCCAAACCTGTCCGATCGGTCGCACGCTGGTACTTGCTCCGGCTCTGTTCGGCTTTACCAAAGATGCTACCTTCGAGTGGGAAGTAGATGGAACGAAGCAGGGCGGCACATCCGTATGTTTCGCCTACAAACCTGCCTCACAAGGCATTCATGCAGTCAAAGTAACCGCCAAGGAGGGAAGCAACTCTTTCACGGCAACCGTCAACGTGGACTGTGTCGCCCCCGAAGGCACTTATTTCCGCGCAGCCACGTTGAAGAGCGACTACATTGCCCGCAAGTGCTTCGAGTACGCCCCCGGACCCGGTCAGCACGTTTACGGCAGTTATCAGACAGCACAACAAGCCATTGATTATGCCCAAAGCGGTCTAAAAACAACGCTGGGCACCAGCTATTGGCTTTCATTGGGACCTTGTCCCGGATACGTCATCGTGGGCTTCGACCACAGCGTAAAGAATCATCGTGCCGATGAAGCCGACTTGGATATTGTTGGCAATGCCTTTGCCAACTGGTGCGAATGTGGCGTGGTATGGGTTAGTCAGGACGACAACGGCGACGGACTTCCCAACGATACGTGGTACGAAATCAAGGGTAGCGAATACGGCAAACCTTCCACCACCCAACGCTATGCGATGAAGTATTTCCGCCCCTCGCAAGAGAAGACGGACATCCTTTCCATCAGTAACGAAGGCGAACTGATTTTTTGGATGCGCAACGCTTACAATCCCAACTCCGGATATTTTCCGTGGTTTATGACAGAAGAGTATTACATCCTTACCGGAACGTGCTTGGCAAGCGGCTTTACCAACAACGGATTGGAGATGAATGCGGGTTACGACTGGGGCTACGTGGACAACCTCAACTCTATTCCCGGCTTCCGTATCGCCAATGCCGTGCAGCAAGACGGCACGCCTGCCGATCTCGACTACATTGACTTTGTCAAAGTGCAGACGGCGCAAGTGGGACAGGGTACGAAGGTAGGCGACGTGGATACCGAGACAGGCGCACCTGTCGATCTGTGGCTGAAAGCCGGAAAGAAATAATCGTAAGTATCAAACAATCATCAATATCAATAACGTATGAAAAGAAATATATTTTGGGGTCTTGTTTTGGCGGGTGGTATCGTTGCTTCCTGTGCCGACAACGACGACCCTTTTGCGGGTAGCGACAACTACATCACACGTTTCTCGCTTCAACAAGACGGTAAGACGATCTATGCCTCCTTTCGCGGAGATACCATCGACTTGCTTATTCCGGCTGACATCACACTAAGCAATCCGACCGCCAATGTGGTCATCAGTGAAAACAGTACGCTTCGTCCCGATCCTTCGACTATCACTAATTGGGAAGAACAAACGTTCTTTGTGGTAACGTCGTACACCGGAGTGGCTCACAAATATCTCTACTATCCCACCAAACAGGAGTGTAGCGTCAAAGGGGTAATCATCCTGAATACGCAAGCCGACGTGGAGGCTTTCGGTGCAGAGAATCATACCCGGTTGGACGGCAGCCTCATCATCGGAAGAAGCACCGGAACCGACAGTATCGCTTCGCTTGCCCCCCTTGCCTCCCTGCGATACATTACCGGAAATGTTACCCTCAATCCCACTTACAAAGGAGACACTTTTGAAGGGCTTGACGGATTGGAAACCATCGGCGGCAGCCTCGCCGTCAACGGCGTGAAATTCCTGTGGACGGTGGAGATGAACAAAATGACTTCTATCGGTGGCGGACTTACTGTTTCAGGTATTTCGGTAAACAAGATTTCTTTCCCACGGCTGCAAGAGATAGGCGGTAACGTCGCGCTCACTTCGGGTTTCGTTACCGCAGAGTTTCCGTTGCTGAAAAGCATATCCGGCGGATTGCAACTCAAAAGTACCGTGGTGGCAGATAGAATCGCTTTCGGACAACTGCGCACCGTCGAAGGATTGTTGGACTACGATATGAAGGGGAAAAGCTTTGAATGTCCAGAATTGACAAGTGTTGGTTCGCTCAACGTGATCAAATCAACGTTGGCATTGCTCTATATGCCCAAATTGCAAGATGTAGGAACGACTTTCGTACTCTACGACAATCCGCTGTACGAAGCATCTTTCCCAGCATTGACACACGCGGGAAGCATCACGGTAAGTTGTCCGTCGGTAGGTAAATCTGATTTCGGCAAGCTGCAAACAGTCGATGGTGATTTGAGTATCGGCTTGGGCTATTTTAATATCGAAGAACTGAAATCCTTGCAATCCATCGGGGGTACGCTGACATTGAGCAGCCCCACCGATAAAGTCAAACTGCCCACCGGATTGAAAAGCATCCGGACGCTCATCATCAGCAGTACGGGTATCATCAAAGAAGTTGATGTCAAAGGGCTGGCTATCGGCGAGTTGAGATTAGGCGGTGCCACCTTGGGAAACACCACCATCATTGGCGATGAGGTTTTCGACGGCACCGTCAATCTGCAAAACCTCTCCGGACAGTTCCCGAAGTTGCAGGGATTCAGCCAAGTAAACAAATTG
The DNA here is from genome assembly GCA_031269865.1 of Dysgonamonadaceae bacterium. Taxonomy (GTDB): domain Bacteria; phylum Bacteroidota; class Bacteroidia; order Bacteroidales; family Dysgonomonadaceae; genus JAISUH01. The sequence goes on from JAISYO010000050.1 coordinate 7,649, forward strand.
AACATCGAGTACCTCAATCAGAGTGGCGGCACCATTGAGATTGGCAGCATCAAGAAGATCACCGGGGATTTTCGGATGCGCACCAACAGCAATCCCAACGAACTGTTGTTGCCCGATTTGGAAGAAGTAGGCGGCAACTTTGGTTTGTACTCCAACATCAAACAGTCTCATTTCCCCAAACTGAAAACGATCGGTGGCAATGCGGTAATTACCATCTTTGCATACGACGCCAACACTTTCCCGCAGCTGACTTCCATTGGCGGCGATTGGGCGTTGCACACCGGATATTCATCGGGCAATATACCGGTTTTGCAGTATCCAAGCCTCAAAACCGTGGGCGGCGTGATCACGCTCTACGGAATGGGACTGACGAACAACGATACCCCCTTCTCGCCTTCCTCTTACAAGAATACCACGTTAACCAATCTGAATTTTCTTTCCACGTTGGAACGTGCAGGTGGTTTCTCAGTGCAATATCACACCAATTTGAGCGACTACGAAGGATTGAAGAAAGCCATCAAAACGTTCGCAGCCGACAAGTGGACGGTAGCCAACAACGCCTACAACCCCACTTACGACGAATTGGCAACCGAAGAGAAATGGAAACCCTAATATACAACATAAAAAGACATTAGAATATGAAAATAAAACAGTTCAATATAGCAATGCTTCTGGGCATTGCGCTATGCGGAACAGGCTGTTCGGATGAAGAAAGCCTCTTTTCCGGCAAAGAGAACTACCTTACCTCGTTTGCCCTCATCCAATCCGATGGAAGCCGCTACAACGGCGTGATTACAAGTACGGGTACGGAAAAGGACAGTATCTACGTCGATATTCCAAACAACGTAACTTCGCTCGCAGAATTTACGACGGATTATACCGTCAGCGAATTGGCTACCTTGTCCCCCAATCCTGCAGATATTACCGATTGGAATCAACCCTTGACGTTTACCGTAACCTCTCGCAATGGTCAGAAACGGTATTATTACTACGTTCTTCGCCGTTCGGCATTCAGCCGGAAAGGGAACGTTACCCTGCTGTCCGACAACGACGTAGCCGAATTTGCCGCACAAGGTGTCAACCGGATCGAAGGCAACCTAACCATCGGCAAAGCCGTTGGCACAGCCAAAGAAGACACTATCACGTCCATCGCCGCGTTAAGCGGACTGTCCGAAGTAACCGGGACGATAGCCATTAACAAAACTTACGGCAGTGCTTCGCTCGACGGATTGCAAAATCTCAGGAGGGTAGGCAACTTGGAAATTGTTTATCCCAACACGAACAGCGTACAGTACAAGAATCTGAAAGAAATCGCTTTACCCGCCTTGCAAATGGTGGGGGGCAACCTGTTGCTCAAAGGCGATACACTCCGGCAAATCAGTGTGCCGGAGCTGGAAAGCGTGGCAGGCGATTTTACCGTGGCAAGCGTTAGGCTTCGCGCACTCGACTTGCCCAAACTCCAAATCGTAGGCGGTAACTTCGCATTGGGACATCCTTACAGCAGTGGCTATATGGGAGGTGCGGAAGCATATTCAATCCCTTCGCTGACTACCGTTGGCGGACAACTGAAAGTGGAACGATGCGACAGCATCAAAACCATCTCATTCCCTGCATTGAAGAATGTCCTCGATCTGCGCCTTACCGCGATGAAGAACTTGGAGAGCTTTGAAGCTCCCGAATTGACAGAAGTGGGCAATAGCATCTATGTACAATCATTGGATAAGGCAACACAATTGGTTTTTCCGGCATTGACGAAGACCAATGCGATAACCATCAGCAACAATGCCGTGTTGGAGAAGATCGATTTTGCTAAACTTCAACAAGTGGGAACAGGCAGTATCAGTCTGTCAAGCCTTGCCAAGTTGAAAGACCTCGATGGTTTTGCTTCCCTGCAAAGTGTCGCAAGCAATTTCAACATTCAAAGTCTCAATGCCATTCAAAACGTCAATGGTCTCGCCGCATTGAAAAACGTTACCGGACAACTCTACCTGTACAATAATGTCGCTTTGACAAGTCTCGACGGATTGAACAAGTTGGAGACAGTGGGTACATCCTTGACGGTAAGTTCGTGCAACAACTTGGATACCGTTGACAAATTCAACGCGCTGAAAAGTGTCACTTCACTTAGTTTCTCCAATCTTGCCAATCTGAAAGAACTCAAAGGCTTCTCTGCCTTAAACAGTGTAGGGAGTTTTGCCGCCTCTCGATGTCCGCTTTTGGAGAAAATAGAATGTCTGTCGGCTGTCAAGAAACCGATCACTTCTTTGGTTCTGCAGTACCTGAGTAAACTGACCTCTATGGATTTGTCGGGGATGCAAGTTGCCAATTTTACCTTGGATCAAGCTCCACCCTTCACGCTCAAAGGCAATCAGGTGATGGATTGCTCGATTTCGTTGTCTCTTAGTCAAGGCATCCACTTCGACGGCATCAAGGAAATACAAAAGCTCGTGATGACAGTTAACTATTCCACCGCCGACACGCAGGAATACACTTTCGACATAGAGAGAGTGACCGGCGACCTTACTGTGGAACAGGGATATTACGCCAATACGCGGGTCATCAACTTCCCGAACCTTGTTAAAGTGGGAGGGCTGTTCCGACTGACGGAAGGAACTTACAACAAACCCGTCTCGCCCGCCTTGTTCCCTGTGCTTGCGGAAGTGAGTGCGTTGACGTTCACAGGAGGAGTGAACAGTTCATTCAGTTTGCCGAAACTGCAAAAGGTGGGAGGTGAATTGTCGATTACCACCAGTTTCTCAAACGGCAACCTGCTTGCGGAGTTGAACGACATAGACCTCCCGCAGCTGCGCACGGTGGGCAGACTCACGCTGCTTTCGTATGCAAATGCCACCAAATACAACAAAACGTTGACCAATCTGGATTTTTTTGCCAACTTGGAGCGTGCCGAAAGTGTCAATATTCAAAATCAGGTGGGGCTTGTCTCTTATCGAGGTTTGACGAAAGTAATTGGTAATCTGATAGATCCAGATGCGTGGAATGTCGTGGGCAACGGCTACAATCCCACATTCGAGGATTTGAAAGCCGGAAAATGGGAAAAGTAGTTGAGGACAGTTTCTAAGAGGCTGTCTCAAAAGAACGTCATCCCGCGCTTGACGCGGGATCTCTTGAAAAATACTACCTTGTTATCAGGAGATTGCGGGTCAAGCCCGCAATGACGACATCCCTTTTTGGGCTTTTGAGACAGCCCCTAAAACTGCCTCCCCCGCAAATAAACCGGCAGCAATCCCAGCGTGCGCTTGTATTCGTTGTCGAAGGGTAGCCTTTCGATAATCTGCTCAGCTTCACGCAGGTATTCTTCCATTTTGTCAAAAGCGTATTGTATGCCGCCCTGTTGTTTGGCAAATTCGTGCAGTTTTTCAATGTTTTCCGCTGAATAATCTTTGCGGTTGATGATTCCCAACATTTCCGCCGCGATTTCTTTTGGCGCGGAATGGAGCGCGTGAATAAGCGGTAGTGTGATTTTTCCTTCGCGTATATCGTTTCCGGTGGGTTTCCCCACGTCAGTTTTGTAATAGTCGAAAATGTCGTCGCGAATCTGGAAACAGATGCCGAATTTCTGCCCCAGCTCGCCCAATTTCTCGATGATGTGCGGGGCTGCGTTGGCGGTAATCGCGCCGATCTGCGTGCAGGCACGCATCAACGAGGCTGTTTTTTTGTCGATGACTTTAAAATACTCACGCTCGTCGATAATGATTTCGTTCGCGAGGGCATATTGGTTCAGTTCGCCTTCGGCGAGGGTTTTCCCCAATTCGGAAATGATATGGATAACCTCGAAATTTTGGGTTTTCAGGCTTTCGTGCAACGCCGATGAAAGAATGTAATCGCCCACGAGCACCGAACGTCTGTTGTCGAAGACGGCATTTGCCGACGGCTGCCCCCGGCGTATGGACGACTCGTCCACCACGTCGTCGTGCACCAACGTCGCCGTATGAAGCAGCTCCACCGTTACCGCGCCGTGGTAAGTGGCTTCCGAAATGTCGCTGCACAATTTTGCCGACAGAAAGACTAAAATCGGTCTCAACCGTTTGCCGTTCATGCTGAACACGTGGTTCACGATGTCCATCACCCTCGGATTGTCGTTCCGAATGGATTGCCGTAGATAAACGTCGAATTGGCTTAGTTCTTCCCTGAGCGACTCGCGTATAATTTCACTTTGATTCATCCTACTCTTACAAACAAGCTACAAAAATAGGAATATTTCTTTTCAAAGCAACAATTATTTGTAACTTTACGTTCCATAAACATACTTTCAAAAAAAATATGGCAAGACAGAAGCTTTTCCTACTCGATGCCTACGCATTGATTTACCGTTCGTACTACGCTTTTATCAAAAATCCGCGCGTCAATTCCAAGGGGCAGAACACCTCTGCCATTTTTGGTTTCGTGAACACGCTCGAAGAGGTGTTGAAAAAAGAAAACCCCACGCACATCGCCGTGGCGTTCGATCCGCCGGGACCGACTTTCCGCCACGTCGAGTACGAGGCTTACAAGGCGCAGCGCGAAGCCACGCCCGAAGACATCAAGAAATCGGTTCCCATCATCAAGGAAATCATCGCGGCGTACAACATCCCGGTGTTGGAAGTGATGGGCTACGAGGCGGACGACGTGATCGGCACCATCGCCAAGCAAGCCGACAAAACGCAAACCGACGTGTATATGATGACGCCCGACAAGGATTACGGACAGCTTGCCGAAGAACATATTTTCATCTACAAGCCCAAATACGGCAGCAACGAGTTTGACATTCTCGACGACGAGAAGGTAAAAGAAAAATACCATTTGTCGTCGCCCCTGCAAATGATTGATCTGCTGGGATTAATGGGCGATACCGCCGATAATATCCCCGGCTGTCCGGGCGTGGGACCAAAAACCGCCGAAAAACTGCTGCAAGACTTCATCAGTGTCGAAAACCTGTTGGCGCACACCGATGCATTGAGCGGCACGCTCAAAACGAAAATCGAAGAAAACAGCGAACAAATTAAGTTCTCGAAATTTTTGGCGACGATCAAAACCGATGTCCCCGTTGGTGTCGAAACCGAGGATTTGATTCGTAAACCGATAAACGAAGGGGCGTTGAAAGCCATTTTTGAAGAATTGGAATTTCGCACGCTCATCAGCCGCGTGTTGAAACCCGAGGCGGAAAAACCGAAGACGCAGGGCGGTTTCTTTGGCGATTTGTTTTCGCAAGCACCAGGCGGCGATTCGGAAACGCCTGATTACGGGACGTTTTCCTATATTCATAGCATGCCGCACAACTACCGTTTGGTTGATTCCGAAGAGGGAATGAAGGCGTTGAACGAAAAAATCTGCGCCCAACCCTCGGTTTGTTTCGACACGGAAACCACCAATCTCGATCCGCTGTTGAGCGAGTTGGTTGGTATGTCTTTTGCCTTCGAGGAAGGCGAGGCGTATTACGTGGCTCTATCCGCGAAACGGGAAGAAGCCCTTCGCCAAACGGCGATTTTCAAGCCCTTCTTCGAAAACGCAAGCATCGAAAAAGTGGGGCAAAACCTCAAATACGACATTCTCGTGCTTCGCAACTACGCCGTCCGCGTGCAGGGGAACTTGTTCGACACGATGATTGCGCATTACCTCATCAACCCCGAACTGCGCCACAATATGGATTATATGGCGGAAACCTATTTGTCCTACAAAACCATTCATATCGAGGAGTTGATTGGCGCAAAGGGGAAAAACCAAAAAAATATGCGCGACGTGGACAAGGCGGTTGTGTGCGATTACGCCGCCGAAGATGCCGACGTTACGCTCAAACTGAAAAACATTCTCGAAAAGGAAATTGAAAAAAACGGGCTTGCAACATTGTTCCACGATGTGGAATGTCCGCTCATTTACGTGCTTGCCGATATGGAATGGACGGGCGCACGCCTCGATTTGAACGCCTTGGCGCAACTTTCGAAGCAGATGACGGAAGAACTGCGCGGCGTGGAAAACGAGATTACCGCCTTGGTGGGCTTTGAATTTAACGTCAATTCGCCGAAACAGATTGGCGAGGTGCTTTTCGATCGCTTGAAAATCGCGGAAAAGGCGAAAAAAACAAAGAGCGGACAATACAGCACCGGCGAAGAAGAATTGGAAAAACTGCGCAACCGGCACCCCGTCATCGGGAAGATTTTGGAACAACGCGGCATCAAGAAATTGCTGGGCACCTATATCGATGCCTTCCCCTTGCTCATCAACCCGAAAACGGGGAAGATACACACCTCGTTCAATCAAACGGTGGCAGCCACCGGACGACTGAGCAGTTCCAACCCCAATTTGCAGAATATCCCCATTCGCGAAGAGCGCGGGCGCGAAATGCGCAAGGTGTTCATTCCCGATGAGGGTTGCAGCTTCTTGTCGGCGGACTATTCGCAAATCGAATTGCGCATTATGGCGCATTTGAGCGATGATGAAAATATGGTGGAAGCCTTCAACGAGGGGCAGGACATTCACGTGGCGACAGCCGCCAAAATCTACCGTATCCCCATCGACGAGGTAACGGGCGATATGCGGCGGAAGGCGAAAACAGCCAATTTCGGCATCATCTACGGCATTTCGGCGTTCGGGCTGTCGGAACGGCTGAATATCCCGCGCACCGAAGCCAAAGAGTTGATTGACGGATATTTCGCCACCTATCCCGACGTGAAACGCTATATGGATAAGAGTATCGCGACGGCGCAGAAAAACGGTTATGTGGAAACTTTGCTTGGGCGCAAGCGTTTTCTTCCCGACATCAATTCGCGAAACGCCGTCGTGCGCGGCTATGCCGAGCGGAACGCTATCAACGCGCCCATTCAGGGCAGCGCGGCGGATATTATCAAGATAGCGATGATTCGCATTTTCGACCGATTGAACAAAGAGGGATTGAAATCAAAAATGATTCTTCAAGTGCACGACGAACTCAATTTCAACGTCCCGGCGGACGAGTTGGAAAAAGTGAAAGCCATTGTCGTGGACGAGATGGAACACGCTTACTCGCTCATCGTTCCCTTGAAAACCGATTGCGGGACAGGGAAAAATTGGCTCGAAGCCCATTGATTTATGCTTGACGGATTGGTTGATTACGGATATTTGGGCTTGTTTTTGGCTTCGTTCTTGGCGGCTACGGTATTGCCGTTCAGTTCCGAAGTGGTTTTTGCCGTACTCATTTCTGCCGGGTTGGACGTGTGGGGCTGTATCCTGACAGCCACCTTGGGGAATGCGCTGGGCGGCGCCACTTGCTATTGGGCGGGGCGAATCGGCAAGATTGAGTGGCTCGAAAGATATTTCAAGATAAAGAAAGAGAAAATCGAAAGTATGCAGGCGTGGCTCAATGGAAAAGGGGCGGTAATGGGCTTTTTCGGTTTTCTGCCCGCCGTAGGCGACGTTATTTTGGTGGCGTTGGGTTTTATGCGCGCCAATGTTCCGGTGGCGATGTTGTCGATGACTTTGGGGAAATTTGCGCGTTACCTCGTCATCGGCTTCGGTTGGGAAAAAATGATGCAACTTTTTAATATATAACGAAATGGCAACCATACTTTTCAGCGAAATCGTTTACGGACCGGTGCATAGCCGTCGATTGGGCGTTTCGCTCGGCGTAAACCTGCTGCCCTACGACGGAAAACTTTGTTCCTTCGATTGCATTTATTGCGAATGTGGGTTCAACAAGGATTTTCGGACGAAGACGCCGTTGGCTTCGCGCGAGAACGTGAAAGCCGCTATCCACGACAAACTTTCGTCCTTGCACGACGCCGATGCCCGTATCGACGTGATCACTTTTGCCGGAAACGGCGAACCGACGATGCACCCTGCTTTCGATGGAATCATTGACGACACGGTTGCGCTGCGGAACGCCTATTTCCCCGAAGCCAAAATCAGCGTGCTTTCCAACGGTATGAACGTGGAAAAACCGGCGGTTTTTGAGGCGTTGAAGAAAATTGACAACGCGATCCTCAAACTCGATTCCGCTATTGACGAAACCGCCCGCCTTGTCGATCGCCCCAATTACCCTTCCTATTCCGTTGCCAAACAAGTAGATAGATATAAACGCTTCGGACACGATTTCGTCCTGCAAACCTTGTTTTTGCGCGGACAGTTCAACGGAAGGCGTGTCGATAACACCACCGAAGAAGAAATTGCGGCGTGGTTGCAAGTGGTGGAAGAGCTTCGCCCCCGCGAAGTGATGATTTACACCATCGCGAGAGAAACGCCTGCCCAAAACCTCGAAAAAGTTCCTGCGGACGAATTGCAAAAAATAGCGGACAAGGTAGCCGCTTTCGGGATAAAAACGAATGTGGCAGGCTGAGAAACTGTGCCTGAAAAATCGGGATAATCCGCCTGCAATTTTTTTTAACACCTTTTTTCCTTCTGTTTCGCAAAAATGAAGTATATTTGCGTGCAATAAAATAAAAAAAGACTTTATTCCTATGTCATTTATTGCAGAAAAAATCATTATGGAAGGGCTGACATTCGACGACTTGTTGCTAGTCCCTGCCTATTCCGAAGTACTACCGCGAAACGTCGAGCTATCGACTCAATTTTCACGCAACATCACTTTGAACATTCCGATGATTTCGGCGGCGATGGATACCGTTACCGAAACGACGATGGCGATCGCCATTGCTCGCGAAGGCGGCATCGGGGTTATCCACAAGAATATGTCCGTCGAGGCGCAAGCCAAACAGGTTAAAGCCGTGAAACGTGCCGAAAACGGAATGATTCTGAACCCCATCAGCATCACGTCCGAAAAAAAGGTGTCCGACGCTTTGGCGTTAATGTCCGAATTCAAGATTGGCGGCATTCCGGTGGTGGACAAGGAAAATCGCTTGGTGGGTATCGTTACCAACCGCGACTTGCGTTTCGAGCGCGATATGAACAGAAGCATCGAAGATGTGATGACGAAAGATAATTTGGTTACCACCCGTCAGACAACCGATTTGCAAGCCGCCGCCGATATTCTTCAACAGCACAAAATCGAAAAACTGCCTGTCGTGGATTCCAACAACAAATTGGTGGGCTTGATTACCTACAAGGACATCACGAAGGCAAAAGACAAACCTTTCGCCTGCAAGGATTCGCAGGGACGTTTGCGCGTGGCTGCCGGAATCGGCGTTACCGCCGACTCGATTGAACGGGCTACCGCGCTTGTCGATGCCGAAGTAGATGCCATTGTCATCGACACGGCTCACGGACATTCGAAAGGCGTTGGCGATATGCTGAAATTGGTTAAGAAAACCTTCCCCGATTTGGACGTCGTGGTTGGGAACATCGCCACCGGCGAAGCCGCCAAGTATTTGGTGTCTGCCGGTGCCGACGCGGTAAAAGTGGGCATCGGACCGGGTTCGATCTGTACCACCCGCGTGATTGCCGGGGTGGGCGTTCCGCAGCTTTCCGCCATCTACGAAGTAGCGAAAGCCTTGAAGGGAAGCGGTGTACCCATTATCGCGGACGGCGGATTGCGTTATTCGGGCGACATCGTGAAGGCGTTGGCAGCCGGCGGATCGTCAGTGATGATGGGATCGTTGCTCGCAGGGACGGAAGAGTCGCCGGGCGAAACCATTATCTTCAACGGACGTAAATTCAAAACCTATCGCGGAATGGGATCGTTGTCGGCGATGCAGAAAGGTTCGAAAGATCGTTATTTCCAAGACGTGGAAGACGATATTAAAAAGCTCGTGCCGGAAGGCATAGAGGCGCGTGTCCCCTTCAAAGGCACCTTGCAGGAAGTGGTTTACCAAATGGTGGGTGGACTTCGTGCCGGAATGGGTTATTGCGGTGCAACGACTATCGAGAAACTGCACGATGCCAAGTTTACGCGCATCACTTCCGCCGGATACGCCGAAAGCCACCCGCACGGCGTGATGATCACGCGCGAAGCCCCGAATTACAGCAGGGAAAACGAATAAAAAACGGTTAAGAAGAAAAGGATAAAGGGTTTTCGGAATGAATTTTCGCGAAAACCCTTTTTTTTTGGATTTTTTTCGTACATTGCGAAAGATTTTAAGAGCTTGTCAAAAATGAAAAAAAAACTGAACCTTTCGGTTCTATTTTGTGGCTTATTTATCTTGTCGGCTATGGCTCAAACAAAAGATATTCAAAGTGTTGTCGCTTCCGTGAAAGAAAAATACGCGCCAGATACGCGGGTTGAGGTTTTCGATATAAAAACGGCGCAACGCGGCGATTCGCTCGTGTTGAAGGGCAAAACGAGTAGCGAGGCGGCTTATCGCGAATTGTTGTCGGCGGCGAAAACACTCTCTGCGGAAGTGAAAGACAGCATTTTGTTGTTGCCCAACCCGAAGTTGGGCGAGAAAACGTGGGGCGTGGTTTACAATTCGGCGGCATACATTCGCGAAGAAGGCAATTATAGCGCGGAAATCGTTACTCAGGCACTGCTGGGAATGCCCGTCCGTATTTTGGAACAGCACGCGGGCTGGCGGCGCGTTCAAACGCCCGATAAATACATTGGTTGGGTGTATGGCTCTGTCAAGCCGATGACGAAAAAAGAATTGCAAGCCTATTTAGCGAAGCCAAAAATCGTCATCGCTTCGTTTTACGCAACTTCCCTCGAAAAACCCTCTTCCGCTGCGCAACCCGTTTCCGATTTGGTGGCTGGCGATATGCTGCCCTTGAAAAAGGTTTCGGGGGGCTATTTTCAAGTTGAATACCCCGACGGGCGCGAAGCATACGTCGCCAAACGCGATGCGGCGAAAGAAAAGGATTGGCAGCGTGGCATTCATCTGACGGAAGAAAGCATCTTGTCGACTGCTTACCGCTTCAAAGGCGTACCTTATTTTTGGGGTGGTACTTCCACCAAAGGCATTGATTGTAGCGGACTTACCAAAATGGTTTATTTCCTGAACGGAATTATTTTGGCACGCGACGCCTCGCAACAGGCAAGATACGGAATCGACGTGGATAGCGAGGGGAAATTCGAGGGCTTGCAAAAAGGCGACCTAATGTTTTTCGGGACGAAACCCGATGCCAAAAACCCGAAAGGGCGCGTGGTGCACGTCGGCATTTACATCGGCGACAAACGCTTTATCCACGCTTCGGATTACATTCGCATCAGCAGTTTCAACCCGGCGGACGCCGATTACGATGAGCACAACACCAAGCGTTATCTGCGCTCGAAACGCATTATCGGTGCGGTAAATACCGAGGGGATAGATGCGATTTGGAAAAATGAGTTTTATCAATAAAATACAACAAAATATGCAAAACCGTCGTCAATTCCTCAAATCATCGGCAGCAGCGGCTGCGGCAATCGCTGTCCCCACATTGCCGTCTTTCGCGCAACAAACCAAAAAATCAACGAATATGTCGGGAAAAATGAAACTCACGTGGGCAGCCTACGATCTGCAACTCAACCACACGTTTACCATTTCGGGTTTTTCGCGGAAAACCACCCCTGTCGTCCTCACGAAAATAGAATACGATGGGCTTGCCGGTTACGGCGAGGCGTCGCTGCCGCCCTATCTGGGGGAAACGCAGGCGTCGGTTATTGATTTCCTGAAAAAAATCGATTTGCCGGCATTTTCCGATCCGGCAAATATGGAAGAAATCTTGGAATATGTCGATAGCATTGCCATCAACAATGCGGCGGCGAAAGCTGCGGTGGACATTGCGCTGCACGATTTGCTGGGCAAAATCATCGGCTCGCCGTGGTACAAAATGTACGGCTTGGACAAGCACAAAGCCCCCGACACGACTTTTACCATCGGCATCGATCCCGACGACGAGGTTATCCGCGAGAAAACGCGCGAGGCGTTGGGGCGGTTCAACATCTTGAAAGTAAAGGTGGGCGGACCAGACGACAAGCGTATGATCGAAGCCATTCGCTCGGTAACGGATTTGCCCTTGGCGGTGGACGCCAACCAAGGATGGAAAGACAAACGCCACGCCTTGGATATGATTTTCTGGCTGAAAGAAAAAGGCATCGTGATGGTGGAACAGCCAATGTCGAAATACGCCTTGGACGACATCGCGTGGCTCACGGAACAAAGCCCCCTGCCCATTTATGCCGACGAGTCGGTGCAACGCCTGCACGATGTGGAACGGCTGAAAGGCGCGTTTTCGGGCATCAACATCAAGCTGATGAAGTGCACCGGAATGCGCGAGGCGTGGAAAATGCGCAATTTTGCGCGTGCGCTGGGTATGGACGTGATGATCGGCTGTATGACGGAAACGTCTTGCGCAATCTCGGCGGCGGCGCAACTTTCGCCGGGCTTGGATTTTGCCGATTTGGACGGTGCCTTGCTTATCGGGAACGATTGTTTCGGCGGCGTGAAGCTCGAAAACGGAAAAATCATCGCTTCCGATCGCCCCGGCATCGGTGTGGAACCAACGCAAAAAATAATTTTTTCACGGTAAGACGTTTAGAGTTCAATTACGAATGTCTTGCCCTAATTCAACGCCGACCGCAAAAAATACGAACTCAAACAGGCTGACGAACAGGATTTGGCAGAATTGAGGCAAATAGAACACGAGATAAAAAACAAGACTATTTCGTCGTCCATTAAAACAGCAACAATTCGTTGAATAATAATAAAATAGCTTCAAAAATATTTGGGAATATATACAGGAATCCGTACCTTTACGGAGAAAAACTTGGTAAATTATGATAGGAAAAATAGCTGTAGATGATCACCGGGAACCGTTTCGCACCCGATTGGAAGATTTGCTCAACCCGAATCACGAGTTAGCACAATCGTCCAAAAAAATAGAGTGGCAATACTTTGAAGATTTGTTCAAGGATTTTTATTCCGGCAAGCCGAGTCGTCGGGCAATGCCGATACGATTGA
>JAISYO010000171.1 GCA_031269865.1 Dysgonamonadaceae bacterium
AAAACGGGTTGCCTGAGCGATTTGAACAAGGCGTCCAAGCCGTGTTCCGTCAGGTATTTCATCGCGGTGCTCGCCTCGCCAACGCCGGGGAAAATGACTTTTTCCGCCGAACGAAGCGCGTCGGGACTGTCGGTAATCACACATTCGTAACCCAGCCGTTCCACTGCGTTTTTTACCGAGGCAATGTTGCCCGCATTGTATCTTATAATCGCAATCATAGACTTCCTTTCGTGCTTGGGATTCCCTGCGTTTCGCCGCGTTTAACTGCCATTTTGACGGCTTTCGCAAAGGCTTTGAAAACCGCCTCAATTTTGTGGTGTTCGTTGTCGCCCTCGGCTTTCACGTTGAGGTTGCATTTGGCATTGTCGCTAAACGACTTGAAGAAATGCGAAAACATTTCCGTGGGGACATCGCCAATTTTTTCGCGCTTGAAATCCACGTTCCACACCAGCCAAGGACGTCCGCCGAAATCGAGGGCGACTTGCGCCAGACAGTCGTCCATCGGCAACAAGAAGCCGTAACGGGCGATGCTTTTTTTCGTCCCCAAGGCTTGCAAAAAACATTCGCCCAGCGCAATGCCGGTGTCTTCCATCGTGTGATGCTCGTCAATGTGCAAATCGCCACGCACTTTTACCGTCAAGTCGATACCGCCGTGCCGGGCAATCTGATCGAGCGCGTGATCGAAAAATCCCAATCCGGTGGATATGTCGCTTTTGCCGGTCCCGTCCAGATTTACCAACACCGAAATATCGGTTTCCGCCGTCTTGCGCACAATCGTCGCAGTGCGCGGTTCGGCTTTCAGAAAGCAGTAAATTTCTGCCCAATCGGTGGTGCAAAGCCTCGCCTTCGGATTTAACCTTTTGCTCAATAAAATGGCGTTACAACACAAATTTTCAGCCAATTGCACATCGGTATCCCGATCGCCGATGACGAAAGAGTTTGCGAGATCGTAACCGCCCTTCATATAGTGCGTGAGCATTGCCGTTCCGGGCTTGCGCGTCGGCAGATTGTCTTTCGGGAACGAGCGATCAATGAGGATTTCGCTGAAACGAATGCCCTCGTTTTCCAAGGCTTTCAGCAACTTGTTGTGCGCCGCCCAAAACGTTTCTTCGGGAAACGAGGCGGTTCCCAAACCATCCTGATTGGTAACCATTACCAATTCGTATTCCAATTCGTTGGCGATGCGCGACAGACTTTGGAATACCTTCGGGTAAAATTCCAACTTTTCGAGGCTGTCTATCTGCTCGTCTTCCGGTTCCACGATAAGCGTTCCATCGCGATCGATAAATAAGGCTTTTTTCATATTTCTAATTTCTTCATTGCGCAAAGCAATGTGTTGTTTTCTTCGGGCGAACCAACCGTAATCCGTATGCAATTCTTTATCTGCGAGTTGCGGTTTCGGGTAATGACTTTGTGGTTCACTAACTTTTGGTAAACCGCATCGGCGTCGGAAACTTCCACCAACAAAAAATTGGCGTCGGACGGATATATTTTCTTCACGCAGGCGATTTCTTTCAGTTCCTTTTCCAACACCGCCCGTTGTTCCAAAATCAACTTCCTGCGCTTTTCAAAATCGGCGACATTCTCAATCGCGCTCAACGCCGCTTGTTGATTGAGTGCGCTAATGTTGTAGGGGGGCTTGGTTTTGCTCAGCAAATCAATCGTCGTTTTCTGCGCAAACGCCATTCCCACGCGAACCCCTGCCAACGCCCACGCTTTGCTAAACGTCTGCATAACGATGAGGTTAGGGTGCCTTTCGATTTCGGGAAGCAACGAGGTTTCGGGGCAGAAATCAATGTACGCCTCGTCCACCACCACAATGCCCTCAAAATGTTCCAGCAACTCGTGGATACGTTCCAATCGGTTTCCGGTGGGGTTGTTCGGCGAACACACAAAAACGCACTTTGCCCAATACTTTAAGATTTCATCTATATCTAATTGAAAATCAGACGACAAATTGACGGTAATAATTTCAACGTCATTGATATGGGCGGATACTTCGTACATTCCGTAGGTGGGCGGACAAATGATTACTTTGTCCCTGCCCGATTCGGCGAAAACGCGGTAAATCAAGTCGATAACCTCATCGCTACCGTTTCCGAGGAAAATGTTTTCCGCCGGAATTTTCTTTATGCGCGAAACAGCCGCTTTCAAGGCTTTCTGATGCGGATCGGGGTAACGGTTTAGCGTGCCGAATGGGTTCTCATTGGCATCGAGGAATACCCCTTCGCACCCCGAAAATTCATCGCGTGCGCTTGAATAAGGCTTCAATGCCAAGATATTCTCGCGGACTAATTTTGTAATGTCGAACGCCTTCATTTTTCCAATTTGTTTATTTGTTTCAAGCGCAGGGACACGGCGTTTTTGTGGGCTTCCAATTGTTCCGCCCCCGCCATCGTTTCGATCGCCGCGCCAATGGTTTTCAATCCTTCGGCGGAAAGCCGTTGGAAAGTAATTTTTTTGATGAAGCTATCCAGCGAAACACCGCTGTACGCCTTTGCAAAACCGCTCGTGGGCAGCGTGTGGTTCGTTCCGCTTGCATAATCCCCCGCGCTTTCGCAACTAAAATTGCCGAGGAAAACAGAACCTGCATTACTAATTTCCCCGATGACACTTTCGGCGTTTTCAACCGCCAAAATCAAGTGTTCGGGCGCGTAAACGTTGCTGAAAGCGATGCAAGAAGCCATATCGCCGAGCAAAATAGCGGTACTATTCGCCAACGCCTTATCCGCAATTTCCTTACGTGGCAGTTGTTGAAGTTGCACTTTAATTTCATCGCATATCTCATTGATAACGCTATTGTTGTCAGACAACAAAACGACTTGACTGTCCGCGCCGTGTTCGGCTTGCGACAACAAATCGGCGGCAACGAAAGCGGGTACGCAACTCTTGTCGGCAATAATCAACACCTCGCTCGGTCCCGCCGGCATATCAATGGCGGCACCTTGCAACTGCGCCGCTTGTTTCGCCGCCATAACATATTGGTTGCCCGGTCCGAAAATCTTATCGACTTTCGGCACCGATTCCGTACCAAAAACCATCGCCCCGATCGCCTGAATACCGCCGACTGCAAAAATCCGCGTTACGCCCACAAGCACCGCCGCAAAAAGAATGGCGGGGTGGATATTGCCTCCGGCATCGGGCGGCGAACAAAGAATGATTTCCTTGCAACCCGCAATTTTGGCAGGGACTGCCAACATCAGCACCGTGGAAAAAAGCGGCGCCGAACCGCCGGGGATATAAATGCCGACTTTCTCTATCGCGCGACTTTCGCGCCAGCAGAGCACCCCTTTTGCTGTTTCAATTTTTTGAGGCGTTTCTCGTTGCGAAAGATGAAATTTCTCGACATTGTTTTTCGCCGTTTCAATCGCCTGCTTCAATTCCGAAGGAAGACTTTCCGCCATTTTTCGGGCGGTTTCCATCGGAATTTCAATCCGCTTCAAGTCCGCCCGATCAAACTCGCGGCTGTATTTTCTCAACGCCTCGTCGCCCGACGATTGCACGTCGGTAAACACCTTGTCCACCAAAGCGAAAAGGTTTTCCTTTTTGATGGACGGACGTTGAACCAACTTTTGCCATTGGGCAGGCGACGGATATTCTATCCTCTTCATTGCCGGATATTTATAAAATCATTTTTTCGATGGGCATCACCAAAATTCCTTGGGCTTTTACTTCTTTCAAGGCGTCGATCACGTCCCAAAATTCATCTTCCTTCACTACGGAATGAACGCTACTCCACCCCTCGTCCGCCAAAGGCAGGATACTCGGCGATTTCATACCGGGCAGAATGGAACAAATTTTCGGAATGGACTCGTTGGGCGCGTTCAGCACAATGTATTTACTCCCCACCCCGCGCTGATAGGCTTTGATGCGGAAGAGCAACTTGTCCAACAGCTCTTTCTGCACCCTGCCGAGCGATTTATGGGCGATCAACACCGCCTCGCTTTTCATCAGGGTTTCTACTTCTTTCAATCCGTTCATTATTAGCGTACTACCCGTGCTGACAATATCGAAAATCCCGTTCGCCAAGCCGATTCCGGTAGCGATTTCCACGCTGCCGTTGATCGTTTCCACCTGCACATCGATACCCTTTTCGCCGAAATACTTTTCCAGGATAACGGGGTAACTTGTCGCGATTTTCTTGCCCCTGAAAAAATTCAGCCCGGTGTATTCGTCCTCTTTGGGAATGGCGAGCGACAGACGGCAATTGCCGAAACCCAATTTCTGCACCACCTCCACATCCTTCGCTTTTTCCCACACCTCGTTTTCGCCCAAGAAACCAATGTCGGCAACGCCCTGCTCCACGTACTGCGGAATGTCGTCGTCGCGCAGGAAAAGGATTTCCATCGGAAAATTCCGCGCTTCGGCTTTCAGTTTCCTGTCGGTGTTCGAAATCTTGATGCCGCACTCCCTCAGCATTTCGAGCGATTTTTCGCTCAATCTGCCACTTTTCTGAATGGCAATTCTTAATTTATTCATTATCTGCTGTTTATTTGTGTCTGAATAAAATCGGCTTCACGTGAAAGGAAAAAACCCGCCTTACTTCATTCAGACGGGTTTTAAAATATTGTGTTTACAAGTTCGCACATATCATTATTGCCTCGCCTGACTGCAAGTGTGAAAATGATGATGATGCAAGCTGTTTCTTTTCATTTTTGTTTTATTTGTAACCGCAAAGATAAACATTTATTTTTAATTGAGAAATTGTTTTGAGATTTTTTAGCGAAAAAGTTGGGATTTGTGGAAATCGTTTGTACATTTGAGGAATGAAAATATCCGCCCAATTGCATTTGCAATTCTGCGGAACAGCAACAAGCCACACCAAATTAAAAGAGAAATTGATAAAGACTTATCCAAACAAAGAAGTGCTATTAACTCAAAATTTGCAAATTATAATGTAATAACCAAATTATTGTTTGTCGCATGGGTATTGTTATTTTTATATTCCTGCGATCCCGACTGGGCATTAGACCTAAGTATAAAGGGCATTGGATTATAGAGAACAAAACATCAGATACGATAAAGTTCAGGAGTAGCGAATACGATGACGTTACCTTTTATGATATTCTTCCGCCTGATAGTAGCCGGCACTTGTTTTTCTTACCTGATTTAGGAGCGGGCATTGGAAATTCCCCAAAAGAAGCGACATTTGATAGTTTTTATTGGGCAAGATCAGGGGTTGAGGATTCTGTTGTCGTCTATTCTATGACAGGCGAAAAACTAAAAGTATGGAAAGAATCCGGCAAGGATTTGCCGGGTAAACAGTTTTTTAATGAATCTTATTGGACTAAAAGGGAATGGAAAGAGGGAAAATATACCCGTTATGAATGGACTTTCGAGATATTACCCAAGGATTTAGAATAGTAAAAGCAGGCGTTTTCCGCATCATCTGCGTACTAAAACCTTCCTGCACTTTACCCACACCTTTCGCTCATCGGCGAGCGTGGTGGCGAACAGATAAACGTCGCCGCCGTTTTCCAATCCGGTTTTTTTGCGGATTTCAGCAACCGTCATCGGGAAATTGCGGACGGCTATGTTCGCTTTTTTCACGCCGGAAAGGAAGGATTTCAATTCGCGTTTGTTCGGTACGCAACTGTCCGCGATTTCGAAAATCCGCCCGGGAAAATCTACGATGAGGCGTTCGGAAGTGTATAGATGGCTATTAACTTGCAGTTTTTCAACGCCGTATCGTTTGGCAACCGATTTAAACGCGCCCGCCTTCAATATCGAGGCGTTGGGTTCGTAGAGGTAACGTTGCAATTGTTTGGCAAAGGGAATCGTTGCTTGTCGTTCTTCCAACAGCGCGAACGAAAAAGTTTCCCTATCGCCCGATTTTTTCAGGTTCACGGCAAGGCATCGCGGTTCTTCATCGGAAGTTTCCGACAAGACAAACAACAATTCCTTGCACTCGTTGTCCACCGACACGATATGCACCTCCGCCACCCTGCCCAAGCCTTTCAGGGCTTGCGAAATATCGAGCATCGGCGAGTATTTTACCATCGCCGCCCCCGATTTTTCGAGCAGCAGTGTTTTGATCGCCGTCAAATCGGGACTGCAATCTTCCATACGGAAAACTTTCCGCCCGGCATCGTCGCGCCGCGAGGGATCGAGGAAAACAAAATCAAATTTATAGGCTTCCCTCAAAAAGGTTTCGCCGTCGGAACAATGAATTTCGGCGTTTTCCAAGCCCAAACAACGAAAATTCGCCCTTGCGATTTCGCACAACCCTGCATCTCGTTCCACGTAAACCGCTCGTTGAAACTTCGGGGCGAAAAACGAGAAATCTACGCCCATTCCGCCCGTCAAATCGGCAAAGCTCTGCAAACCTTGTGGCACGAGCGAAGATTTATACCGCGCCGCGATTTCGGAAGAGGCTTGTTCTATCGAAAAATGCGGCGGATAAACCATCCCGACCCTTTCGTACCACGAAAAAATTTTATCGGCAGCCATCTGCCGTCCCGCAATTTGCGACAACACAAAGGGCAAGTCTTCTCGCGAGAAGCGCAACGCCAATTCGCGAACGTCTTCGCGCTCGTGCTTCAATATAAAATCCCGCTGTTCTGTCGTTAATTGCATTGATTTTTCATATAAAACAAAACAACCTGACTTTACGAGAAAGCAGGTTGTTTCTATTAACTAAAAAATATTTATGGTTCAAGTTTCATCAATTACCCAAACAGCTCAGGCAGAGAAACTTACGCTTCTACCACCGCTTGTTGGGGAAGTACCGAAACAAATGAACGGTTGTTTTTTTTCTTGCGAAAAACAACCACGCCGTCAATCAACGCAAACAACGTGTGATCCCTGCCGATACCTACATTTTCACCGGGGTGATGAGCCGTTCCGCGCTGACGCACGAGGATATTTCCCGCTTTGGCTATTTCCCCACCGAATATCTTAACGCCTAATCGTTTACTTTCCGATTCGCGACCGTTCTTCGAACTACCTACACCTTTCTTATGTGCCATTTTCTTTTGATTTTAACTGATTAAGCAATAATTTCCTTTACCTTCACTTCCGAAAATTGCTGGCGGTGCCCGTTCAATTTGCGGTAGCCTTTCCGTTTTTTCTTCTTGAAAACAATAACCTTATCGCCTTTCACGTGCGAAAGAACTTCCAAAACCACTTTCGCGCCCTTGATGGTGGGTGCGCCAACGGTAACTGCGCCGTCGTTATCGACGAGCATCACTTTCTCGTATTCCACGGTGCTGCCTTGATCGGCGTTGATCCTATGGACGAACAATTTTTGGTCTTGCTCTACTTTAAACTGCTGACCTTGAATATCTACAATGACGTACATATAAAAAATAACTTTTACGTTACTGCCTGAGGCGAGCCGAAAATCACGGCTTCTTGTTGAGCCTATTAGCGAAATGAGGTGCAAAAGTACTTATTTTTCGGATAATAACCAAATGTGAAGGGGATTTTTTTTATTTTTTTTTCTCAGACTTAGTTCACACGCACATTACCGCTATGTTTGTTTTCGTTGTGTGGCGTTTGGATCAATGTCCGACATTCATCATCAATTCAAAGGACGAGACGCCCTAACCTTTTTTTCTGTGGGCATAGCGTTCTTTCCTAACTTGTTTCACTTCATAGAGGATAGTATCTTCCGATAATTGAGCCGTCTTGAAAGTGTCAAGAAAATGTGTGAGTTCTTTCTTTGTGGAACTTTTCGTAAACTCACACCCCAACCGCAACTGCGAACGGGTAGGCAATTGTTGTATCAAACTCATTATTTGACAATAGCTAACATTCAATACAGCATCTATATTCATTGAAATTTATTGCTGTCCGCTAAACATTTTT
>JAISYO010000040.1 GCA_031269865.1 Dysgonamonadaceae bacterium
CTGTCCGAGATTGCTACAACCCTGAAACAGCCCGAAGATGCCGCGCATTACCGCATTCTGGCGGACAGCATAAAAACAAAATTCATCGAAGAATACGTTGATGAAGAGGGTTTTATCGAGGGAAACACGCAAGCGGCGTATTCCTTGTCCTTGTTTTACGACTTGGTGCCGGAAAACCTGCGCGACAAGGCGTTTCAGCACCTCGTTGATTGCATCGAAGAGTATGATTACCGCCTTTCGACAGGCTTCATCTCAACGCCGATGATGATGCAACTGCTTGTCGATTTCAACCGCACGGACATTGCCTACCGCCTGCTCGAATCGACACGCTTCCCCTCTTGGCTTTATTTGGTAAAAATCGGTGCATCAACGGTTTGGGAACGATGGGACGCTTGGATTCCCGAAAACGGTTTCCGCAAAGACAGTATGAATTCGCTCGATCACGTGGCATTCGGAGCCGTCGGCGAATGGCTCTACCGCCACGTTTTGGGCATCAACCCCGACATCGAACATCCGGGCTACAAGCATTTTACCATTCAACCGCGCCCGGGCGGAACGCTGACTTGGGCAAAAGGCTCTTACAATTCCATTCGCGGAAAAATCGCCTCGTCTTGGAAGATAGAAAACGGAAAATTCACGCTCGAAGTGGAAATACCCTTTAACTCGACGGCAACGGTTATTCTGCCCGACGGCGAACGGCACGAAGTCGGTTCTGGAAAATACGTGTTTGAAAACAAAAATTGACAACAGAAAAACAAAAAAATGATCATCATAATGAAAAGAAAACTTACTTCCGCAATCAAGGCAACAAGTCTTTGCCTTATTTCCATCGCCTTATTTCAGGCTTGTGGCAACACCCTGTCCACCCGGCAGGATTTGAAAAACCTTACCCAACACGTGGATCCTTACATCGGCACCGGCGATCACGGACACGTGTTTATGGGCGCCAACCTTCCTTTCGGGCTGGTGCAGCTTGGACCCACCAACTGGTCGCAAGGCTGGGATTGGTGTTCCGGCTACCACATTTCGGATTCTACCATCATCGGCTTTGCCCACACCCATCTCAGCGGAACGGGCATCGGAGATTTGGGCGACATATCCCTGATGCCCGCCACGGGCGACGTGGTGCTGAAAAGAGGACGTCCGAGCAACGAACAGTCGGGGCTTTTCTCTCTGTTCAGAAGGGAAACCGAAACGGCAAAGCCCGGATATTACGCCGTGCATCTGGATCGCTTCAACATCGACGTAGCCCTCACCGCCACCAAACGAGTGGGCTTCCACAAATACACTTTTCCCAAGTCGGACAACGCTAAAATAATCATCGACTTAGAGCACGGAATTGGCTGGGACGCCCCGGCAGAAGGCTATCTGACGCAGGAAAACGACAGCGTGATTTCGGGCTACCGCTATTCCAAGGGCTGGGCAAACAACCAACAGATTTTCTTTACCGCCGTGTTTTCCAAACCCTTGCAGGGCTTTGTGGTTTCGGACACGACTGCTGTTCAGGAAGGAAACAGCATCAAAACCGTCCGCGCCTACGGACAGGCATTGTTTTCCACGCAAGACAAAGAAGACATTTACGTGAAAGTAGCCCTATCCCCCGTGAGCATCGAAGGCGCGAAACGAAACTTGCAAGCTGAACTTCCGGGCTGGGACTTCGATAGCACCGTGGCTTGTGCAGACAAGGCTTGGAACGAGGAACTAAACAAGGTGGCGATTGAGGCGGACGACAAAACGAAGCGCGTATTCTACACCGCCCTTTACCACACGATGATTGCCCCTTCGGAATTTTGCGACACCAACAACGACTATCTGGGCACCGACAAACAAGTGCATACCAATGTTCCGTTCACAAATTACACCACATTTTCGTTGTGGGATACTTATCGTGCCGCTCATCCGCTGATGTCACTCATTCACCCCGAAAAGATGGGCGACATCGTCAATACTATGCTCGCCATCTACAAAGAACAAGGCAAACTTCCGGTGTGGCACCTTATGGGTTGCGAAACCAATTGTATGGTGGGCAATCCGGCTATCCCCGTCGTGGCAGATGCCTTGTTGAAAGGCTATGAGGGCTTCGACAGCGAACTTGCCTACGAAGCAATGAAAACCTCTGCTATGCTCGACGAGCGGGGACTTGCCTTCTTGAAGGAATACGGCTATATCCCTTACGACAAAAACGGCGAAAGCGTATCGAAATGTATGGAATATGCCATCGCGGATTGGAGCTTGGCGCAAGTGGCGCAAAAATTGGGGAAAGAAGAGGACTATCACTATTTCTTGAACCGTAGCAAGGCTTATACCCATTATTTCGATCCGTCCACCGGATTTATACGCGCTTGTTCGTCCGACGGACATTTCCGCGAGCCTTTCAATCCTTTTACCTCGGTGCATAGCCTCGCCAACGACTACACCGAAGGGAACGCTTGGCAATACACGTGGTTGGCGCCTCACGACGTGAAAGGCTTGGTGGACTTATTTGGGGGTGTCGAACCCTTCGCCGCCAAATTGGACTCTCTTTTCCTTGCCCAAGGCGATCTTGGCGAACACGCTTCCCCCGACATCAGCGGACTTATCGGGCAATATGCGCACGGAAACGAACCGAGCCACCACATTATATATATGTATCCCTACGTGGGGCAGGCGTGGAAAACGGCGGAAAAAGCCCGTCAGGTGCTTACCGAAATGTATTTCGACAAACCCGGAGGCCTTTCGGGCAATGAAGACGTGGGGCAAATGTCGGCTTGGTACGTGCTTTCGGCATTAGGGCTTTATCAGGTAGAACCTGCGGGCGGAAAATACGTGTTTGGCAGTCCGGTAGTGAATGAGGCTACCATCAAGGTAAAAGGGGGCAAGAAATTCAAGATGATTGCCCACAACAACAGCCCCGAAAACAAGTATATCCAACGCATCAAGCTAAACGGCAAGCCCTACGCGGATTTCTATATCAATTACACCGATATAGCGGACGGGGCTACGCTTGAATTTGAAATGGGCAGCACACCAAAATAGATGGGAAAAACAATCTGCAAAAGCATCTTAACGGTATTGATCCTTGCGGCTGCAATACTGTTTCTTCCATATACCGTAGTTACGGTAAAATCTTTGAGATATACCGGACTTGGATGGCTAATTTTGCTGTATATTCCTGTAATTACGTATGTTATCTCGGCACTCTTATTGTTTCTAAGTATGTTTCTCGCAAATAAGAAAACAATGTTTGTAGCCCTGTCGGTTTTTGTAATGTCGATAGAACGCCTCCTTTTTAATGATAGGACGTTTTTTGTCAGTTATCTCTATCATTGCTTTGATTGGAAGCATTTGGTTTGTTTGGAAAAAAGAAAAGCCGCGCAAAATTGAAAAATGACGAAATAATTTTAAATAAATTCTGTTACTATGAAACGATTCCGTATTTTATTGAACTCTCTGACAGGCTCATTAATCTTTTTTGCCCTGTCTATCGGGATATGGGGCTGCAACAGCGCCAACGCACTGAAACCAACGGTTTTGCAGTGTGAATATCAAACCGGGCCGATTGGCTTGGAAGTCGCAAGCCCGCGTTTCGGTTGGCAGTTGAGCGATCCGCAATTCATTCGCGGACAACGGCAAACGGCGTATCACGTCCTCGTGGCAAGCCGAAAGGAACTGCTAAGCGATGCCAAAGCCGATGTGTGGAACAGCGGGAAAGTGCTTTCCGAACAGTCTTTTCTTGTGCAGTACGAAGGTAAACCGCTAACTTCGAGCCACGAATACTTTTGGAAAGTGCAGATATACAACAAAGACGGCAAACCTTCGCCGTGGAGTGAACCGCAACGCTTCGTTACCGGCGTCCTCGATTCGTTGGAATGGACGAAGGCGCAATGGATTCGCCACCCGTCGGCTAACCGCAAGAGCCACATTTGGTTTCGCAAGGATTTCGCGCTCGACGCCAAGCCCTCGCAAGCGGTTGTGGCGCACGTTGCCTCGCTCGGACACCACGAATTGTACGTCAATGGCGTCAAAGCCGACGATCGCGTGCTCGCACCCGCGCTTACCGATTTCCAAAAACGGCTGTTTTATGTCAGTTACGACATTTCGAAACTGTTGCGCAAGGGCAAAAACGTGGTGGCTGTATGGTTTGCATCGGGTTGGGCAAGTTACGACTGCTTCAAGATGGAACCCTGCCTGAAAGTGATTGTAGATGGTGGTATTCAGACGATTAACACCGACAATTCTTGGCGTTGCGCCGAAAGCAACAGCACCGACAATGTAGAGATTTTCCGATTCGGCAACAACGGCGGCGAAACGGTTGATGCCCGCACCGCGAATCCTGCGTGGAACACGGCGGATTTCGACGACAGCGGTTGGGCGCAATCCGCCACGACAGCCTGCAATGTAGAACTCGTAGCCCACGACATCGAGTCTTCGCGCATCATCGAAACCATTCCAGCGCAAAAAATTACCAATATCGGCAACGGAAAAATCAAGATAGATTTCGGCAAAAACTTTTCCGGCTGGCTCAATATCAAGTTTCACGGACTTGCCGAGGGCGATAGAATTACGATAGGCTCTGCCGACGACGCGGAATCGGACTGCGATTTCAATATGCGCAACTTCTTTATCTCGGCTGGCAAGGACGGCGAAGCGTTTCAAAACCGCTTCAACTACACCGCCGGACGATATGCCACGCTCGAAATATCTAAATCTTTGAAAAACAAAGATATAAAAATTGAAATCGAAAAAGCCTTGTACGGCATACTTGACGAACCCGCCTCCACTGTTGATGCTACCGAAGCAGTCAAGAAACTGATTGAAGAGGGCGCAAGCAAAATTGCCGTTAAAGAGATTACCAAAGCGGTGGGCGATCCGAAGTACGGTTTTGTTAAAACATTGGAAATCAAATATAAGATGGACGGCAAACCACAAACCGTATCCGCCAAAGACGGCGGAACGATTGCTTTTTCGTATGACGAATGGGGTACGATGCCCCGCCTCGAAGACTGTACCGCATTGGCTGTCAGCACCGATTTACGACAAACCGGACATTTCCGCTCGTCCAACGAACTTTTTAATCGCATCTACGAAACCGATTTATGGACGCTGCTCGCCAACACGCAGGAGGGCTACACGTCCGACTGCCCCCACCGCGAGCGTTGCGGTTACGGCGAAGTAGCAACGGCGACTTCGTGGGGCTTGGGACTGCCAAACTACGATGCCGGGGCGTTTTACCGCAACGTTGTCCGCAATTGGCGCGACGTGCAGATTGACGACGGCTGGGGACGGCACACCGCACCCCAACCCAACGATGCGCATTGGGGCGGCGCAATGTGGAGTAGCGCAGGTATGAACGTGGCGCAACACCATTACGAGCACTACGGCGATCGCAAAATCATCGAAACGATATACCCCACGGCGAAACGGTGGCTCGAATTTCTGCACGCCAACTCACGCGAGGGGCTTCTCTGTCAGTATCATACGCACAACAACGGACATTTCCTCGGCGATTGGCTCGCGCCCGGCTCGCGCAACGAGTTCGGCACCTCGCCCGAAGCGCAGTATTTCAACAACTGCGTTTATGCTATGAATCTCGAAACAATGATTGAATTTTCAAAAATACTTGATATTCAAAATGATGCAGAAACCTATTCGGCTCGGCTCGACAGTCTGCGCCCCGCTATCCACGCACGTTTTTATCGTCCCGACAGCGCGTTCTATTGCACCGGAACGCAGGTGCAAAACGCTTTTGCCCTGTTGGTTGGCGTTACCCCCGAAAGTGAACGCGCACGAGTGGAGGCTACGCTCATCAACGATATGAACGGCGCCCACCCCTATTTCGATATGGGCAGTTCGGGCTTGGTTCCCCTCTTGAAATTCCTCGTCGCGCATTCCGAATACGCAGAAACCGCCGCCCGAATACTGAACCGGACGGAATACCCCGGTTACGGTTATATCATCGACAAAGGCGAAAACACGTGGACGGAAGATTGGAAAATTGAAGTCCCAAGCAAGATACACACCTGCTACACGGGCATCGCCGGCTGGTTTGTAAAAGGGCTTTGCGGTATCCAACCTGACGCGGAACACCCCGGCTACCGTTCATTTTTCATCAAACCTTTTGTCATTCCCGATTTGGAATTTGCAGAAGCAGCGGTGCAGTCCCCTTACGGAAACATCAAATGCCGATGGGAACACCGAGGGGAAGCCGTAGCCCTGTTTGTTACCGTGCCGCCCGGCTCTGAGACTACCGTTTTTGTCCCAACTACCCAAACCGCCGTCATCAGGGAATCGGGCAAATCGCCGGAAGAAGCCGAAGGCGTTTCTTTCGTGGGCGTACAAGAAGGAAGCTCGGTTTATAAAGTGATTTCCGGGCAGTATAAATTTGAATTTTGACATTCAGACGTTTTTAATTGATAATTGATAATGAAGGGTAAAGGCTAAAAGACGAAGGAAGTCTTGGTACGCCGTCATTCCGTTCCGTGTCAAGCACGGAATGACGGCGTACTCCCATTAGCAAATTTGCACATTAGCATATTAACCTGAGTTTTGGATAAAAAAAGGCAAAAAAGAGGTAAGTATCCCATAATTTTTGTACCTTTATATCTGATAAACAATAAGATATAAACGATTATAAGCCTGCTTACCAAACTTTTTTATGTTTTTCTTACGTCGAACTCAGGTTACAACAACAGCAACTTGGCGGCATCGCACCCCCATGCGTTGTCAGACGACATTCGTTCCTTCCCCGTTTGGTGGGATTATCCGACAGATGATTACAAATAGGGGATCGATGAATGATTGAAACATAAAGCGGGACAACCCCCCGATAGTGACGATCCCCTGTGTGTGTCCAAATTGTGGGCAAGCACAAGGGATTGCTTTTTTTGTGCGCCCCAATTTTTTTTTTTTTTGAAAAAAATCAAAAAACGCTTGCACATTAAAAATTTATCCCTACCTTTGCAATATCATTTTAATATCATTTTAAATTAGAATATGTATGGACACAAAAGAGAAGATTTTTGAAGGAACGAAATTGAACGGCATCGGAATGTTGATTTTCAATTTGCTGTTTGCATTGGCAGCCATTGCCTTGCTGATTTTTGGGATTAACGAGGTGGAAGAAATCCCCGCTTGCGGGGCTTCGTGCATCGTGTTGAGCATCATAATGTTGATTTTCAATGTTTTTTCGTGGATCGGGCTGTTCCAAATCGAGCCGAACAATGCGGTTGTGATGCTGTTTTTCGGCAAGTATCGCGGGACGGTAAAAACGGACGGATTTTTTTGGGCAAATCCCTTCCTGACAAAAAAACGCCTCACGCTTCGTGCGCGGAACCTTGACGCAGAGCCGATTAAGGTAAACGACAAAAAGGGCAACCCCGTGATGATCGGGCAAGTGCTTGTGTGGCGCGTGGTGGACACTTACAGGGCGAGTTTCGACATCGACAACGCGACAAATGTCGTTACCACCGTCAATGGGCTTCGTGCACTCGACAAGATGAAGGCTTACGAACAGTTCGTCAGGGTGCAGTCCGATGCGGCTTTGCGGCAGGTGGCAGGTTTGTTTGCCTACGACAACAACGAGGCAGAGGACGAAAAACTCACGTTGCGCAGCGGCGGCGAGGAAATCAACGAACTGCTTGAAAAGCAACTCAACGAACGCCTTTTGATCGCGGGCATCGAAGTGATGGAAGCGAGGGTAAATTATTTGGCTTACGCGCCTGAAATTGCGGCGGTTATGCTTCGCCGTCAGCAAGCTGACGCGATTATATCCGCCCGCGAAAAAATCGTCGATGGCGCGGTGGGAATGGTAAAAATGGCACTCGACAAACTTTCGGAAGAAGGCATCGTGCAGCTCGACGACGAACGTCGCGCAGCAATGGTAACAAACCTGATGGTGGTGCTTTGCAGCGATCAACCCGCCCAACCGATCGTCAATTCGGGAACGCTGTACAATTAAATAACTGTTGTTTAATCACTTAAAAATAAATTATTATGAACTCTTGCAACACGGATATCATCGCTCTTTTGCAGCAATTCACACCCGTATTTATCGTACTCGCCGTTTTCGACGGGGTGTTGAAAGTCATTTCGCTATGGCATTCTGCCCGGCGCAACCAACTCGCGTGGTTTATTTGCCTTGCCGTTTTCAACACGCTCGGCATTCTGCCAATCATTTATCTGCTGATAAACAAAGGGAAAAAAGAGGAATAATTGATGCAGGACAGGGATAAAAACATAGAATTTTACGAGGTGCAGCGAATGTCAAAATGGGCGTTTCTTATTATTATTGCCATTCAGTTCATCGTTATTGCCATTCAGTTCATCTATTGGATTTGCTTTGAACGTCCGCTTGAATCAATGGCTAAAACAATTGTTCCTGCTTCCATTACCTTGGGCATCGCATTTCTATTTTTATACCTTTCCAAACTTGCCACACTAATTGACGAACAAGGAATTTATTTGCGAATTTTTCCTTCGAAAGTTTTTTATGCGTGGGACGATGTTGAAAATGCGTATATCAGGCAACTCAAATTTGGCGAATTTGGCGGTTGGGGTTCACGCTCATCATTGAAATACTCGTTTTCGTTCCGTCCGAAAAACCGCGCCTATATTATGAGTGGATCCATCGGACTGCAACTCGAACTCAAAAACGGAGAAAGAGTGCTGATTGGAACGCACCGGCAGGAAGAAATTGAGGAAATTTTAAAGAAATTGGGGTTTGGCAAATAAAGAGCAAAATACAAAAACTTTCGTCCTGCGTATTGACACCGAAACGATGGCGAAACTAGAGAAATGGGCAACCGACGAATTTCGCTCAGTCAATGGGCAAATCTTGTATATCGTCAATGATGCGCTGAAAAAGGCGAAGCGGAAATAGGGCGGGTTTTATCAAATCTAAACAGGTTCTGTACTTATTTTCATACAAAAGCCTTTATTGTATTGCGCAAAATTTGTACTTTTGTGCAATTTTTTATGGGTAAACCGAATGTTTTTAATCCGGTTTAGAAATCACAAATTGAATAAGACAATGAGTTACAACTTATTAAAAGGCAAAAGAGGCATTGTTTTCGGGGCGTTGAACGATATGTCCATCGCGTGGAAAGTTGCCGAACGCACCGTGGAAGAAGGCGCCACCATCACATTGACGAATACGCCGGTGGCTGTCCGTATGGGCGAAACCGCCGAACTCGGCAAAAAACTCAACGCCGAAATCCTTCCGGCTGACGCCACCAACGTGGAAGATTTGGAAATGGTTTTCTCTAAGTCGATGGAAATTTTGGGCGGAAAAATTGATTTCGTGCTTCATTCCATCGGTATGTCGCCCAACGTGCGCAAGAAACGCACCTACGACGATTTGGACTATGATTTGCTCGACAAAACGCTCGCCGTTTCCGCCATTTCCTTCCACAAAACCTTGCAGGTGGCGAAGAAGCTCGACGCCATCGCCGAGGGCGGTTCGGTGGTGGCACTCAGTTACGTGGCTGCACAACGCACCTTTTTCGGTTACAACGATATGGCGGACGCCAAGGCGCTGCTCGAATCCATCGCCCGCAGCTTCGGCTACATTTACGGACGTGAAAAAGGCGTCCGCATCAACACCATTTCGCAATCGCCCACGATGACTACCGCCGGAAGTGGCGTGAAG
>JAISYO010000052.1 GCA_031269865.1 Dysgonamonadaceae bacterium
TAGCAAATATAACATAGAAGTAGAGCACACTGGCTGTATGTTGCTCTACAATGGATTGACTAACGCTTTATTACCGATAAGTTTTAAAGATTATGCCATTATAGAAACCTGCATGGGACATTTACCGGAATTTAGGAAACCCTCCTCGCTGCCGCACGATTGCATCGTGTGGTAATAACCCCCTCTTGTGGAGGGGGGGGGGAGGGGAGGCTGGTCTCGCGCGGTAGCGGGTGCAGGAATGATGCCCCAAACCCTTGTTTTTGTAGCCGTCCCTTAAAAATCACTATTTATAGTGATTTTTCGTTTGCTCATAAAGCCTAACTTTGCATTCACAATAGAAGAAACAATTTCTAATTTAGGACAGCTTTGTCCGCAGGACAATTTTTTTAAAATAATGAATAATTATCAACCGTTTCGTTCCGTTGCGCAAGGGCATCGGAAGGATTTTCTCAGGACGTTATTTATCTTTACCCTTTTCATTTCGGCTTTCGCGGTTTCGGCAAACGAAGTTGATTCTTTGAGGCACGTCAGCCTCGATTCCATCATTGTTTCGGGGGTAAAATACACCAACAACCATTTGGAACTGCCCGTTTCCGCCACGTCGGTTTCGCAAGGCGATATGCAGTCGGCGCAACTGAACACGATAAAGGATTTTTCCGCCTTCGTCCCCAATTTCATTATGATCGATCGCGACACGCGCCTCACTTCATCGGTTTTTGTGCGCGGCATCGGTTCCTTGGTAAACATACCGGGCGTCGCTATGTATGTGGACGGCATTCCCCATTTCGAGAAATCGTCCTTCGACATTAACCTTGCCGATGTGGAAAAGGTGGAATTTCTTCGCGGTCCGCAAGGCACGCTCTACGGACGGAACGCGATGGGCGGGATTATATTGGTGCATACAAAATCGCCGTTGAAATACCAAGGTTCGAAAGTAAACCTGCGTTTGGGATCGTATGAAGATTATTCCGCGTTGTTTTCGCGTTCCGAAAAAATCAACGAGAAGCTGGGCTATACCGTTTCAGCCGATTACAACCATTACGGCGGTTTCATCAAGAACGAGCATACCGGGAAGAAAGCCGACGCGCTTGACAATGCCTCGCTAAACACGCGCTTGGAATGGCGTCCGCAAGTTAATCTCAATTTCCGTCTGACGAATAATTTTGAGTACGCCGATCAAGGCGCGTTTGCATACGGCGACGTGAACGAGGACAAAAATTGGGTGGAAAAAGTCAGTTTGGATCACGAGAGCAAATACCGCCGCAAACTTTACGACGGCGGGCTTCGCGTGGATTACCACAACGATTTGCTCTGGCTCTACGCGCTCACGTCGGTTCAATGGCTTGACGATCGTTACGACGTGGATCAGGACGCTTCTTCGGAGGACAAGTATTATGCCATACAATCCGAAACGCAACGGCTTGTTTCACAAGAAATAAACTTGAAAAACCTCTATTCCGACGTGTATAGTTGGCATTTCGGCTTTTTTGCGTTTAACCACGACATTGATCGCAGTACCGACGTGATGATGAATATGGCGAATCCGCCTTACAAATTGGAAAAACGCTACGACGATTACAACCGGGGCATTGCCGCCTACCATCAGTCCACGCTGAAACTTGGGCGGCGGTTTACCTTGGAAGCGGGTATCCGCTACGATTTGGAAAGGGCTAATTCCGTCTATCACGAGCAGAAAATCACAAACGGCACGCCCGCTCCGGTGGGCGATTTCGATGCCCCGATGACTTTCTCGCAATGGACGCCCAAAGCCTCGTTGCAATATCATTTCAGGCGGAACGGACAATTTTACGCCAACGTTTCGAAAGGCTATAAAACCGGTGGTTTCAACACGGTTTTCGACAGCGAGGAAAACCTCTCGTTTGGTCCCGAAAGCAGTTGGAACTACGAAATCGGCGGTAAATCTTCGTTTTTCGAAAACCGGCTTCACGCCGAGTTCGCGCTGTTTTATATCAATTTGGAAAACCAACAAATTCGGCAGTTGCTTCCCGAAACCGGAATCCGCGTGCTGAATGCCGGAAAAAGTGCGAATAAAGGCTTGGAAATAACCGTGTTGGCTAATCCATGGAAGAGCCTGCGCCTGACGGCTGCTTACGGCTATACGCACGCCAAATTCAAGGAATACTCGCTCTACAACTCGTCCACGCAAAGCAACGACGATTACGCAGGGAAGTTTACGCCTTTTGTTCCACGCAACACCGTTTCGCTGGGGGCGCAATACGATTTTTTCTTCCGGCGCGACACGGCGATTGAAAAAATTTCGCTTGCTTGCAACTACAAGGGCTTGGGGACGATGTATTGGAACGAGAAAAACGATGTCCGCCAACCCTTCTACGGCTTGCTCAACGCGCAAGTGTCGGCAGTGAAAAAGAAGGTTGAAGTTTCACTTTGGGGACGTAATCTTATGGACGCCAAGTATCTGGGTTATTATTTTGAAGTTTCGGGCAGGAAATTGGGCAAACCGGGCAAACCCCTGTCGCTTGGCGGAAGCCTCACTTATTGGTTTTGAACGCAGGGGCAAATCATCTATGAAAACAGAAAAAACATATAACCTTCTCACGTTCTTTTCATTATATATCGCGCAAGCCATTCCGATGAGCTTTTTTGCCACCTTGTTGCCCGTGTTGATGCGGCAAGGCGAATACTCGCTGTTGGCTATCTCTTTGCTGAAACTCATCAAATTGCCGTGGATCATCAAATTCTTGTGGTCGCCCTTGGTGGATCGCCGTAGCGATTCGGTGCGCGATTACAAACGTTGGATCATCGGCTCGGAAATCATTTACGCGATGATTATTTTCGCGGTGGCGTTTATGGACTTCAAATCGGAATTTGCCCTGATCATCGGCTTGGTGCTTTTTGCCTTCATCGCTTCCGCCACGCAAGACATTGCCACCGATGCGATGGCAGCCCGCTCTTTCGAGCGAAAAGACAGCAGTCTGCTGAACAGTATGCAAACGATGGGCACTTTTACCGGAAGAATGGTGGGCGGTGGTTTGTTGCTGATGCTTTTCCGTTGGGCAGGCTGGGGCAAATTGTTGCCCTTTGTCGCCTTGTTTGTGCTTGCCGCCCTCGTGCCCCTGGTGTTGAACCGCAACCTGAAACTTCGCGAACGCGAAACCGAAAAACGCAGCGATGCAAGGGTTCTGTTCTTGTGTCTTGTTCGGAAGGGTGTTTGGAAACCTATTGCCTCTTCGATTGCGTATCCGTTTGCGGTTTTTATCTTGTTTTTTTTAAAAAAGGGCATTTGGAAACACATTGCCTTTCTGTTTTTGTTTTATTCGGGAATAATTGGTATCTTGTCCACGCTAAGCTCTTTTATGGTTGATTTAAAATACACGACGGCACAAATTGGCGTGATACTCGGCATTTTCGGCTCGGCATTCGGCATTGTCTGTTCGTTTTTGTCGGGCTTGCTGATCCGCAAAATAGGGAAGGGCGAGGCGCGGAAAATCATTTCCGTAGCCATTGTTTTGGTGGCGTCTTATTTCCTTTGCTTCTCGCTTGCCGGCGGGTTCACGCACCTGACGCTAATGGTGGGTGTCGCCTTGGTTTGGGGGATTTACGGTATGGCTTCCACGATGGTTTATACCGTGTCGATGGATATTGTGCGCGATGGGCGCGAAGGCACCGATTTCACGATGCAGATTGTCATCACGCACTTCAGTTCGATGATTGTAGCCTTCGGCTGTTCTTCTCTTGGCGACGTGTTTGGTTTTAGCGGACTGTTCGCGACAGAGTTGGCGTTGGCGGTTGTTTCCTGCGTTTACGTTTGGATTTATCAAGCAAGGGTTGAAAGATGAAATAAGAATATGAATCGCGATTTATTGCAAAAATACAATGTCCCCGTCCCTCGATACACGAGTTACCCACCGGCGAATTTTTTCCGCAGGGGATATTCGGAAGGGGAACTGCGCGAGGCGATAATCCGTTCCAATGAAACTGATCCTCA
>JAISYO010000070.1 GCA_031269865.1 Dysgonamonadaceae bacterium
CTGCTCTTTGGCTCTGTGTCGGGGATCATCAACCCATAACCTATATAAATAGAGGCTTTGATAAATTCCCAGTCAGAACCCTCCTTGTAAGAAACGGTATAAGCCTGCCCCGGATCCAAACGTAAAAGCCGGATCTGATCAGCCTCTTTCATGAATGAGTAAAAAACATTTTGAACCGTATCGGCGCTGTTTGCAATATCGAAATGCAAATCGCTATCGTTCTCACACTCTTCTTTACTAAATAATATACCCATTTGATGCTTTGTCATGTTCCGGATTTCGCAAACATATTCATTCGGTTTTTTGAATGAAAATTCCACCGACATGTCTTTTTGGGCGGGTTGCGCGGGAAGCATTATCGGGAAGGCATACAGGATTGCCAATACCTGCAATAGTCGAAAAATTCTATTTGTTTTCATCGTGCTTTGTGTTTATTGATGATATTTATCGGCAATCTTCTTCCATTCCCCATACTCCCAAATTCTATAATCTATATCCTTCTTTTCTTTTTCCGAAAGGTCGTTGTACATCAAATCCCTTACTTTTTTATTGGCATTGATCTCATTTTCATAATATAGTGGATCTTTAATATTGGCATTGTTATAGGTCATCCATTCTTGATAGTCCTTTGCTTTTCCTTCACATAAATCATTCAATATATAGGACTTTATGTTTGAATCTTCCGGATCGGGTAATGTAACAGCAGCTTTAATTTTTTTATCGGGATTCCATGTTTTATCTTCCTTAACATGAAAATATTCTTCAAACAAAACCCTCAATTTATGCGTGTCGTCCGACAAATTAAAAAAACGACCGTTCAAACAAACTACTTTCTGTCCCCATTCTTCCCCAATCCATGCATTTGCTGTTGAGGCATTGTCATCATCCAATTCCAACTCCCCATTACGAACACCAATAATAGGCAGGTCGTTAAGATTGATATTGTATTTGGATTGGGCTTTGTTCAATAGACCATCCTTAATACCGTCCCACAAAAATTGATTATACGATGAAAATCTCGGTTCCAGACGAAATTCAACATCGCCACTGCCGAAGCCGCCATAATAATCGTTGCCCCCATAATAGCTGCCGCTCCCGTAGTCATAGCCGCTCCCGTAGTCATAGCCACTGCCGTAATTACCGCTGCTGCCATCACTGTCATTACCGCCATAATTGCCATAATTGCCGCTGCCTCCGGAAGGACCGCCCCAAAACCCATTGGCGCCAACATAGTCCCGCCCTTCGACATAGCCGCCGGACCACGAGCCAACCGATCTCAGCGCGTCGTATTCATATTGTGCATAAGGGTCGCTTTGTGCGCCTGCCTCCCCTCTGAGAAACCACCGCTGTTCCTCTGCGTTCAACACTTTCATTTCTTTCGCCAGCCGTTCCAAGACCGGGATTCTTTTCCTTACGGTTTTCATCATTTTGTGTTTTCCGGGGAACTCCAACTATCCATTTCATATCCGGTTGCCTCGCTATGAGCCGGAGTTCCGTCAAAACCCTTCGCGAAACCGTTAATTACAACTATAAAGAAAAACAAAAAAAATGACATAACGTATATTTTTCCCGAAAAATTTCATCTATTTATGGAAAAAGTACTCATATATACATATACCAATTAGTTGCGTTTAAATGCGCAGGGGGCATATCACTATACATTATACATTTCTAAAAATTAAAATCACTTTCTTGCAACCCAACAAAGATATTTTGTATTTTTGTAGCTTCTTAGGTTATTCATTTAGGTTATCCAACTTTTTTCCAAACGCATTAAAATGGCTAATAACACTTTACACGAAGACGCTTTGGCGTATCATTCCCAAGGACGTCCGGGCAAGATTGAGGTTGTACCCACCAAACCATACAGTTCTCAACGCGATTTGTCCTTGGCTTACTCGCCCGGCGTGGCTGAGCCTTGCCTCGAAATAGAAAAAGATCCGCAAACCGCCTACGAATACACGTCGAGGGGCAATCTGGTGGCGGTTATCTCAAACGGCACTGCCGTGCTTGGATTGGGCGACATCGGCGCCATCGCAGGAAAACCGGTTATGGAAGGCAAGGGGTTGTTGTTCAAAATATTTGCCGGTATTGATGTCTTCGACATAGAGGTAAACGAGAAAGATCCCGAAAAATTTATTCAGGTAGTGAAAGCCATTTCGCCCACTTTCGGCGGCATCAATTTGGAAGACATCAAAGCCCCCGAATGTTTTGAGATTGAGGAAAGGCTGAAAAAGGAACTCGACATTCCCATTATGCACGACGATCAGCACGGCACCGCCATCATCTCGGCGGCGGGATTGCTGAACGCTTTAGAACTGAACGGCAAGAAGATAGAGGATGTCCGCATTGTTGTGAACGGGGCGGGGGCAGCCGCCAACTCGTGCACGCTCTTGTACATCACCCTCGGCGCGAAGCTCGAAAACGTGGTTATGCTCGATTCGAAGGGGGTTATCAACAAAAAACGCAGCGATTTGAACGATCGCAAAAAACCTTTCGCCACCGATCGCGACATCAGCACGCTCGAAGAGGCGATGAAGGATGCCGATGTTTTTATCGGGCTTTCCGTTGCCGACGTGCTCACGCAGGATATGATTCGCTCTATGAACCACGATCCCATCGTGTTTGCGTTGGCGAACCCCAATCCCGAAATATCCTACGAGCTGGCGATGGCTTCGCGCAACGACATTATTTTTTCCACCGGGCGATCCGATTATCCCAACCAAATCAATAACGTGCTGGGATTCCCCTATATTTTTCGCGGGGCGTTGGACGTGCAAGCCACCGGTATCAACGAAGAAATGAAGGTGGCTGCCGTGTATGCCCTTGCCAAACTCACGAAAAAACCCGTCCCCGACGCGGTAAACTCGGCTTACAGCATCAAAAAACTGCAATTCGGGCGCGGATACATCATTCCCAAACCGCTCGATCCGCGACTGCTGACTACCGTAGCCCCTGCCGTGGCGAAAGCTGCTATCCAATCGGGCGTGGCACGCAAGCCGATTACCGACTGGGATAAATACAACGAGAAATTGCAGGCGTTGATGGGGCTTGACAACAAAATGCTGCGCCACTTTTTCGATATGGCGCGTCAAAATCCGAAACGGGTAGTCTTTTCCGAATCCAACTACGTGAATATGTTGAAGGCGGCAGAGGCTTCTTACGCCGCCGGAATCTGCTATCCGGTGCTGTTGGGCAACGAGGAAAAGCTGGCGAACATCGCCGCCGAAAATCAGATCAACCTGCAAGGAATCGAAATCGTCAATCTGCGCCACGACAGGGAAGAAGCCCGCCGCTTGCGTTATGCCGAGATCCTCTCGCAGAAACGAAGCCGGCAGGGTATGACTTTTGAAGAGGCGGCGGAAAAAATGTTCGATCGCAGCTATTTCGGTATGATGATGGTGGAAACCGGCGATGCCGATGCCATCATTACCGGGGTGTTCAGTAAATTCACGAACACCATCGAGATAGCGAAGGAAGTCATCGGCATTCGCGAGGGCTTGAAACACATTGCCGCGATGCACATCGTGAACACGAAAAAGGGCGTGTTGTTCCTCGCCGATACGTTGTTCAACCGCCACCCTTCGGAAGAAACGCTCGTGGACATTGCCCGCCTCGCCAACTCGTCCGTGAAACTGTTCACGCACGATCCCGTCATCGCGATGCTTTCATACTCGAACTTCGGGGCGGACAACGACGGCAGTCCGGCAAACGTACATAGGGCAGTGAAGAAATTGCATCAGGAATATCCCGATATGGTGGTTGATGGCGAGATGCAGGTAAATTACGCGCTCGATAAAGAGTTGAGGGACAGGAAATACCCTTTTTCACAACTTCGGGGGAAAGACGTGAACACCTTGGTTTTCCCGAACCTGAGCTCTGCCAATACTGCGTACAAACTGCTGTTGGAACGCGGGATAGGCGACATTATCGGTCCCATTCAGATGGGGCTGAACAAATCGGTGCACATTTTGGACGTGGACACTGCCGTCCGCGACATTGTGAATATGACGGCTGTCGCGGTTATTGACGCCATTATCGAGGAAAATATCAGGACGAATCATTTGGAAAGGATTAAATAAATCAGTACGGAAGAACGAAAAGACGGAAGGACAAAAGATTAACGTCCAAACGCCCAACCATAAAAAAAGGCTGCGCCCAATCGGGAACAGCCTTTTTCTATCATTTGCGTTTGGCTTTTTATTCAGCCACTACTTCAAACGGAATTTCAACGGAAACTTCTTTGTGCAGCTTGATCACCGCTTTGTAGTTCCCCACTTCTTTTACCGCATCTTTGATGACGATAATTTTCCTTTCCACCTCGAAACCTTTGTCGTTCAGTGCTTCGGCAATCTGAATGTTGCTTACCGAGCCGAAAATCGTTCCGGTGGAACTGGTTTTTGCGCCAATTACCAACGAAACACCTTCGAGTTTCGCTGCCAAGGCTTGCGCTTCGGCTTTGATTTGTTCGAGCTTGTGGGCGCGTTGCCTCAGGTTTTCGGCGAGCACTTTCTTTGCCGAATCGGTTGCGATGACGGCTTTCCCCTGCGGAATCAAGTAGTTGCGGGCATAACCCCTCTTCACGTTTATCACGTCGTCTTTGTAGCCCAAGGTCAGTATATCTTCTTTTAAAATTATTTCCATTTTTTTCCTCCTTATTTATTTCATTAAATCGGTTACGTATGGAAGCAGGGCGATGTGGCGTGCCCTTTTGACGGCTTGCGCGATACGGCGTTGAAATTTCAACGACGTGCCCGTGATGCGGCGCGGTAGAATCTTGCCCTGCTCGTTGAGGAATTTCTTCAAAAATTCGGGATCTTTGTAGTCGATGTACTTGATTCCGTTCTTTTTGAAACGGCAATACTTTTTCTTTTTTACGTCCACCGATAGCGGTGTCAAGTATCTGATTTCTGATTGTTTAGCCATTTTTTAGTTCTCCTTTGCTTCTTCGGTTTCTACTGCGGTTGTCTCTTGGACGGGTTTAGCCTCCTCGTGCTTTTTCGCGCCGCCCTTGTTGTTCCTCCTTTTTTCGGCATATTCAAATGCGAAATGGTCTTGTTTCACGGTAAGGAAACGAATGACGCGCTCGTCGCGGCGGAAATTCACTTCCAAACGGTTGATGACGGTCGGTTCGGCCTTGTACTCCAAAAAGCAGTAGAAGCCCGTGTTTTTTTTCTCGATGGGATAGGCGAGCTTGCGCAATCCCCAATTTTCTTCGTTGACAATTTCCGCCCCCTGATCAGTCAGAAGGACTTTGAACTTATCAACCGCTTCCTTCATCTGAGCATCAGACAAAACGGGAGTTAAAATGAAAACGGTCTCGTAATTGTTCATACTAAAATAATTAATAGATAATGAATTAAATAAATAATTTATTTTTCGGACGGCAAAGGTACGGATTTTTATTGAATCCGCCAAGGAATTGGGGCGGATTTTTATTTGATTGCATTTTCCCCGCAGACATTGATGCAGATGCAGCATTGAATACATTCGCTCGACGTGATGTTGCGCCCCCGGCTGATATACGACATCACATCAACGTCCATCGGGCAGTTGCGATTGCACGAACCGCATTCAATACAATGGTTTTCCGTCGGACGGCGACGAATGAGCGCCACCGTGCTTTGCGGTTTCATCAGCAGCGACACGGGACAGAGAATCTTGCAAAACGCCCGTTTTTTCCTGAATTTGAATGCCAAAATGATGCCGCTGATATAATAAAGCGCATTGCCAATCAAAAACCATATCAGCTGGTCGAATTTCGCCGTCTGAAACAGTCCGG
The DNA here is from genome assembly GCA_031269865.1 of Dysgonamonadaceae bacterium. Taxonomy (GTDB): domain Bacteria; phylum Bacteroidota; class Bacteroidia; order Bacteroidales; family Dysgonomonadaceae; genus JAISUH01. Next base: position 5,783 of record JAISYO010000070.1, read on the forward strand.
AGCCTTTTCCCTGCAAGTGACCATTGACATAATCGTAGCCTAAAACTATGAATGCAAGCGGAATAAGCAGCGAAAGAACCAACACGGGATAGCGATACCATTCGTATTTTTTCGGCAACGGCTTGTTTTCATTTATTGGCAGCCAATCCAAGACCGCTGCCGTCCAACAAGCCCATCCGCAAAACCCTCGTCCCCAAATGAGCGGTCCAAAAATCTTGGCGACGGCAAAATGTATTAAAACTCTTGTAAATAAACCTGTTGCAAGAAAGAGCGACATATAAAACACCGTTTCTTCGACTTGCAGGTTTTCTCGTTGGAAAGTGCCCAAAAACACCAAAAACACGGGCGAAATCAGCAAAATAGACAATTTTCGCCCAATGTCTTTTTGTTTGCCTTTTTTCGCTGATGCAACAATCAGCCCGATAGAAATTGACAGCCCTATCCACGGAAAAACCACGAAAAATCCCCACCAATGGACTGAAAAATAGAGTATTAATCCGATGGAAACGCCGATTAAGAAAGGAAGAAACTTGTTAAAATTCAGGTTCATAATTTATATTGTATTTTCAACCACAAAGTTAAAACTTCTTTCCGAAATAATCAAAAGAAAATGTATGGACGGTAATTTTGAGCGATTTATTTCATTCTTTTGCAATCTTATAATTCCTTTTATCATTTTTTTCCTAATTATTCCATCAAAAAAAACACGCGCCAAGGTTATTTCGTCGATAATTTCCCCAAAACCCTTTCACTTTCCCCCCCAATTTCGTAAATTTGTCCCGACAATATCCATAAAACCCGATTATGCCGTACTCCGACCCCTACGAATGTGCCCAAGAGTTTTCCGATTTTACCAACCGGAACATTTTCATTACCGGGAAAGCAGGGACGGGAAAGACCACTTTCCTGCACCGCCTCCGCGCACAAAGCAAAAAGCAGATGGCAGTTGTCGCGCCCACGGGTGTGGCGGCAATCAATGCGGGAGGGGTTACCATCCATTCGTTTTTCCAACTGCCCTTCACGCCTTTTATCCCCACGCCGCTCGGCAGGGAGGGATTACTGTCGAAAATGAAGATGAACAGCGCACGGCGGAGGGTAATCCGCGAATTGGAATTGCTCGTCATCGACGAAATCAGCATGGTGCGTGCCGATGTGCTGGACGCCATCGACGCCGTGCTGCGCGGTATCCGCCACAAGTCGGCGTTGCCTTTCGGCGGGGTGCAGATGATTTTCATCGGCGATATGTACCAGCTTTCGCCGGTGGCGCAAACCGAAGAATGGCGCATTTTATCGGAATACTACGCGGGCATTTATTTCTTCCATAGCCGTGTTTTTCAGGAACAGCCGCCCGTGTATATCGAGTTCGACAAGATTTTTCGTCAGAGCGACAACCGTTTCATCGAGATGCTCAACGAGGTGCGCAACGACGCGCTTTCGCCCAGCGGCATGGAATTGCTGCAAAGCCGCTACAATCCGTCGTTCGCCCCTGCGGAAAAAGATTCTTATATCACGCTGACCACCCACAATTACAAAGCCGATGCCATCAACAGCGACGAGCTGGCGAAAATAAAATCGCCCTTGTACCGCTTCAAGGCGACCGTGAAAGGCGATTTTCCCGAAAAATCCTACCCGGTGGAAGCCTCGTTGGAACTGAAAATAGGGGCGAAAGTGATGTTCGTGAAGAACGACACGGAAAGCCCGCGGCGGTTTTTCAACGGCAAAATAGGCGAAATCACGAAGATTGAGGAGGACGAATTTATCGCGGTAAAATGCCCGGAGGACGACGACGAAATCATCGTTACGCGAATGGCCTGGGAAAACATCCGCTATTCGACGAACGAAGCCACGACAGCCGTGGAGGAGGAAGTTATCGGCACATTCACGCAGTTCCCCCTCCGTTTGGCGTGGGCGATAACCATACACAAAAGCCAAGGCTTGACCTTCGACAGAGCCATCATTGATGCGGGTGCGGCATTCTCGCCGGGGCAGGTTTATGTGGCGTTGAGCCGCTGCCGCTCGTTGGAGGGCTTGGTGTTGCAAAGCCCCATCAACCGATACAGCGTGCAGGTGGACGAGCAGGTGCTTCATTTTTCATCGCAAGCACCTGAAATGGATGCGATTATCGACCAGTTGCAATCATCGAAAGAAGCATACCAATCCGGTCTTTTGCTGGATTTATTCGGTTTTGGAACGTTGGTAAACAGCGCGGGGGCTTGGTATGGCGAAACGAAGACGAACGAGTCGTCGTTCAGCGAAGATGCCCTGTCATACATACAAAACGTTATCAATCAGATTGTTGAGATAGAGGCGGTGGCGGCTAAATTCCGGTTGCAACTCGAACAAATCCTTAGGCAATCGCCTGTGGATGCGGCGTTTCTGAACGAAAGGCTGAAAGCGTCGTCCGGCTATTTTTCGGAGAAACTCGAAATGCTGATGGAAACCCTGCGCGAATCGGCGGTAACAACCGACAACCGAAGCAACGCGCAGGAGTACGACGACAACATTTCATCGCTTTTCACGGCGGCTGCGCAGAAAAGGCATATCATCGGGGCGGTGGCTGACGGATTCGACATCGAAATTTATTTCGCTGCGCGAAACCGTTTTGTGTTGCCGCCCTTCCCCGTGAGCGCGTACAGCAGGAACAGCACCAAACAGCAACTCAAATCCGTCCATTCCGATTTGTTGCACGAGCTTATCCGCATGCGCAGCTACCTCAGCGACACGGAAAACCTGCCGATTTACATCATTGCATCTACGAAAACATTGGTGCAGATGGCTGATTCTCTGCCAAGAACGGAAAAGGAATTGCTGAAAATCCACGGTTTCGGGAAAGTGAAAGTGCAACGCTTCGGGGCGCAGTTCCTCAAAATCATCGCCGATTACGCCGCCGAAAACGGATTGGAATCCCGACCGATAGACTTCCAAAGCGATGAAAAACCGAAAAAAGAGAAGAAGCCCAAGGGCAGTTCGGCGTTGGAATCGTTGCGAATGTTCAGGGAAGGCTTGTCCATTGCCGAAATCGCCAAGGAACGCCGTTTGGTGGAAACAACCATTGCGGGGCATCTGTCGGGCTTCGTGGCGTCGGGACAAATTCCCGTTGACAAACTTGTAGAACCCGAAAAAATATCGCTTGCCGAAAAACGCTTGACTGAAAAATCAGAAGGAGAACCGTTGTACACCGTCCTTGGCGACTTGCTCAGCCCTGCGGAAATAACGATTTTTTTGGCGTGGAAACGGGGGGAAAGCTAGGGTACAAGTCCCGATTTTTGACAATTTGTGTGTTTTTTTCCGAAAAGTGGATAATGGTAAATAAATTTTTAATACATTTACATCGGAAAATTAAATGTACAATTAAGTTTCATTTTTTAAAACAGTATTTATGAAAAGCAAAATTTTTATCATTTCATTGTGCGCGACATTCCTATTTGTGTTTGCCGCTTGTAAGAATAGCCCAAAAGCCGATGCCGACGAGCAGAAGACAGAGGCTGTTGTGGAAGAAGTTGTGGAGGAAGCCGAAAAGCCGATCGAAATCCCCACCTTCAAAGACGAGAAGGTGCAGAAATTTGTGAACGACTATGCGGCGTTTGTGGACGAGTATATCGAAGCTTACACCGCCAATGACGCTCAAAAAATCAAAAAAGTAACGGAAAAAGCAAAGAAATTAGCGACACAACAGAAGAATTATGTCGAACCGACATTGATAAAGACTTCCGCGGTGCAATACCAAAAATTCGTCGAGTTCATGGGGAAAATGGCGGATAAGGTGAATAAAGCGCCGCAGGCGAAGTGATTTAACGGATTATTTGCAAAGCAACCTATTCACAAAATTACCCCCTGCGAGGGGGGATAGGTTGCTTTGCGGATAATCTAATAACTACTTGTTTAAATGATTAATAACATGAAAATATCAAGAAGAAATTTTATCCGTCGTTCCGCCGCTGCTGTCGCAACCGGAATGATTGCGCCGTCGCTGTTGGACGGACAGAAAATGTTTGCTCGCGCCGTCGCCGCAAACGACAAGATCGGCGTAGCCCTCATCGGTTGCCGGAGTATGGGCTGGGGGGATTTATCTGATTTCCTGCTCAATCCCGAAATTGAATGTATGGCATTGTGCGACATCGACAAAAATATACTGGACAACCGACTTTCCGAAGCGGAAAAAAGAACTGGGAAAAAGCCTGAGGCTTACAGCGATTATCGCAAAATGCTTGAACGGAAAGACATTGACGCCGTCATCATTGGCACACCCGATCATTGGCATTGCTTGCAAATGGTAGATGCTTGCCGTGCAGGGAAAGACGTTTATGTGGAAAAACCGATTGCCAATTCCATCGCCGAATGTGATGCAATGGTGGCTGCGGCAACGAAATACCATCGGGTAGTGCAGGTGGGGCAGCAACAGCGTAGCGGCACCCATTGGCACGAGATGAAAAAATACATCGACAGCGGTAAGCTGGGCAAAATCGCGAAGGTAAATGTTTGGGCTAACTTCAATTACGCCAACATCTTAAATCCTGTTCCCGATAGCCCTGTCCCTGCCGGAATCGATTTCGAAAGCTGGCTGGGACCTGCGCCCTCGCGAACCTTCAACGAGAAACGTTTCCACGGTTCGTGGCGTATGTTTTGGGATTACGGCGGTGGTTTGCTAACCGATTGGGGCGTGCATCTGTTGGATATGGCGTTGTGGGGAATGGACGTGAAAGGAATGCCGAAACGGGTGTTTGCTTCCGGCGGTAATTTTGCGTATCCCGACAACTTCGCGGAAACCTTCGGCACGCTTTCCGTCATTTATGAATTTGGCGATTATATGATTCAATGGGACAACCTTGCCGGGACGGAAACTGGACCTTACGGACGGAATTACGGGCTTGCTTTCAAAGGGACGAACGGTACATTAGTCGCCAACCGCGAAGGTTGGGAAGTGATTCCCGATCAGAAAAAGATTGAGGCGGTTACGGTACAACCCGATTTTGAAGATCATAAAAAGCACGTGGCGCAGTTTATCAGTTGCATGAAACTACGTGATATGAATACGGCGTGCACCATCGACAACGGCAGTCTTTGTGCGAAATACGCCCATTTGGGAAATATATCCGCTCGCGTTCAATCGGAATTGGTGTATGACGACGCAAAGAAGAAATTCAACAATTCCTCTGCCAATAAGCTGATTAAACCCTCTTATCGGAAACCTTGGACTTTTCCTACTTTTTGAATGAACGAATAAACTTTTAAAATAATTATTGAAAATGAGAAAATTAGACATATTAATCCTCTTAGGTTTTGTGCTCTCGCTGTCGGCGGTGGCACAAGAAAAACAGTACCCCAAACCTGCCCCCATGACACCTGCCATGAGCGAGTATTGGTTGCCCCAACCCGCGGTGGTTACGCCCGGAAAGGCAAGCGAAACGGCAATACCTGCCCCTTCTGACGCCATTGTCCTCTTCGATGGGAAAGATCTTTCGCAATGGGAAAACAGCAAAGGAAATCCGGCGGAATGGACGGTGCAAAATGGTGTTTTCACGGTAAAAAAAGGAACGGGCGACATTCGAACAAAACAGAAATTTACTGATTTTCAGTTGCATATAGAATGGCGTATCCCCAAAGGGATAGAAGGCGAAAGTCAGGCACGTGGCAATAGCGGCATCTTTTTGCAGGGAATCTATGAAGTTCAAATTCTCGATTGCTATCAGAGCGAAACCTACGTGAACGGACAAACGGGCAGCATTTATAAACAAACGCCCCCGCTCGTGAACGCTATGCGCAAACCCGGCGAATGGAATACCTACGACATTATTTACACCGCCCCCACGTTCAAAAAAGACGGAAGCTACCGCACGCCGCCGCGCGTAACCTTGTTGCAAAATGGCATTTTGCTGCAAAACAACACCACTATTTTGGGTACGACACCCTACGTCGGTTTCCCGCAAGTGGTGGAACACGGCGCAGGTCCCATTTCCCTGCAAGATCACGGCGATCCGAGCGCACCCATCAGTTTCCGTAATGTTTGGATAAGGGAACTTTGAAATTTTTACCATCGGGGCGATGACATAAACCCAAAATAACTTGCTTTTAAAGGCGTATAAGAACCTGTCTAAAATACTTCATTGAAATTTAAACAGGTTCTTCGTATTTTTATGAAAATTTATTATCTTTACCGCTGAAACAGAGCGAAAAACGAACAGAATTATCGTAGAGAAGTCTTTTTCATTATAAATCAATAACATAAACACAAAAATGAGAAATTTCAAAACCCATGCAACAAGCAGTATATTATTGATATACTTGGCTGTTTTCTCATTGTTTGTTTCTTGTTCCGACAAGGACGGACCCGGCGCAGAGTCGTCGTCCGTTGTAGAACTCGAATCTTTCACGTTCCCGGCGGCACTGAACAGCCAGTTGGCTACAACCGTTACCGGTTTAATTTGGAAACAAAACGTAACCTTAACGGTACCTTTCGGCGTTTCGTCCAGCAAGTTCATCGCCGTTTTCTCTTTCCAAGGGAAATCGGTTATGGTGGGCAATACGGAACAGGTTAGCGGCGTTACCGTGAACGATTTCAGCAACCCCGTAACCTACACCGTTGTTGCTCGCGATGGCACAAAAAAGAACTATACCATTACCGTGCCGAAGTCGTCCGTTGCCGAACTCGAATCCTTTACCTTTCAATCGGCTATTAACAGCGGATTAGCGAAAACCGTTGCCGGGAAAATACAGGGACAAGATGTAACTTTGGCAATTCCTTATCCCGCCTTGCCCAATAATCTTATTGCCAATTTCGCCTTCAAGGGAAGAACCGTTATGGTGGGCAGTACGGAACAGGTTAGCGGTGTTACCAAAAATAATTTCAGCAGCCCCGTAACCTACACCGTCGTTGCCGATGACGGCACGAAAAAAGACTATATCGTTACCGTGTTGATAGTGAAACGTCTGCCGAGTCTGTATATGGATACGGGCGGTGCAGAGATTTTAGATAAGGAAAACTACGTGAGTTCAACCATTAAAATGGACGACCTCGACAATTATTATACCAGTACCGTTTCGTTCACGGCAACAACCGGCGTGCGGGGACGCGGAAATTCCACATGGGGAATGCCTAAAAAGCCCTACCGGCTGAAATTAGACAGCAAGGCATCGCTCTTGGGTTTGCCGTCCGACAAAGACTGGGCGCTCTTGGCTAATTACACCGATAAAACCCTGATCCGCAACATCACGGCGTTTGAAATCTCGCGAATTGCAGGGATGCGATGGACGCCGGCATCTTACAGCATCGACTTTTACAAAAACAACGTGTATCAAGGCGTTTATTCGTTTACGGAACACGTGAAGGTGGCGAAAGACCGCCTCGATATGAATTTGGTGGGCAGTTCCGACGTTGCGGGTGGTTATTTGCTCGAATTGGATTTTCATTGGGACGAGCCTTACAAATTTAAAACCACCCAAAAACAACTTCCCATGATGTATAAAGACCCCGATGAACCGAACAGCGCACAAAGAAACTACGTGGAAAGTCTTTTCAACACAACGGAAGATGTGCTGTATTCCAGCAACTTCATGGACGCGACAAACGGCTATCGGAAATACATCGACGTGGAATCCTTCATCAATTATTTCATCGTGCAGGAATTGGCTAAAAATGTGGACGGAAATATGCGCGGTAGCTGCTATATGGCGATCCGCGACGGAAAAATAGAGATGCCGCTCGTTTGGGATTTCGACATTGCGTTTGGGAACGCAAACCACATTGCTACGGAATTTCCACCAACTACCACCGGACCGGACGGATGGTTCATTAAGGAAAAATCGCCGTGGTTCGACCGCTTTTTTCAAGACCCCGCTTTTGTTGCGCAGTTGAAAACAAGGTGGAACACGCTCAAACCCCAACTGGACAATATCTCCAAATTCATCAAAAACAAAGCTTTGACCTTAGAGGAAGCCCAAGCAAGGAATTTCGGAAGCAAAGCGAGTGGCGGCGCGGGGTGGAACATCAACGAAGTAACGTGGCCCAATTACATTGATCGGCATTCCTACGCCGGGGAAATCAATTTCCTGGTGGATTTTGTGGAAAAACGGCTTAAATGGTTAGATACAGAAATAAACAAATTAAAATAAACAAATTATGAAGTACTTGAATTTTGCAATAGTTTTTCTGCTGTTTACAGTAATGGTGTGTGGCAATGCTTTTGCCCAAAAAAAACAGCACGGCGACTATTCCGTGGCGGCTTATATCTGGCCCTCATGCCACGACGATCCCTTGGGGCATAAGATGCTTTGGGGCGAGGGCGAGGGCGAGTGGGAAGTGATTAAGAAAGGCAACCCGCGTTTTGAGGGGCATTATCAGCCGCGCCAACCCTTGTGGGGTTACGAATTGGACAACAATCCCAAAACAGTGGAAAAATGGATTGACGTCGCTACCGACCACGGAGTGAACGTCTTTGTTTACGATTGGTATTGGTACGAGGGCGGTCCCTATTTGGAAAGTGCGTTGAACGACGGCTTCCTCAAAGCGAAGAACAACGGAAAAATGCAGTTTTACATTATGTACGCCAACCACGATGTGAAATATAACTATTGGAACTATCATCGTTATGGCGATAAGGAAGACATTCTCTGGAACGCCAAAATAGATTGGAAAAACTGGAAAATAATCGTAGAAAGGGTTATAAGGCAGTATTTTAAACAGCCTAACTACTACAAAATCAATGGCGAACCGTTGTTCTCTGTTTTCAGTGTCGAAAAACTGATGGAAAGTTTCGGCGGCAGCGCGGAAGAAACCCGCAAGGCGCTCGATTATTTCCGCGAAGAAGTGAAGAAAGCAGGCTTCCCCGGACTGCATATCCAATGGAATCAAGGGGGAGGCTCGCTGATGTCGGACGAGAGGGCGGCAACATTTAAAAAGCAGGTTGCCACAATGGGGTTCAACTCGGTGGCGATGTACAATATGGGCGGTATGAACGAGGACTACCTCGCCTATGGCGCAAATTCCATCAAGATACGCGAACAGATGGACGCTATCCTCGACGTACCTGTATTTCCGTGTGTGTCAATTGGTTGGGACGACACGCCACGTTTCCCCCAAAAAGGGATTCACGAAGTGGTGCATTACAACAACACACCGCAAACTTTCGCTACATTGCTCTACAAAGCAAAACTATACGCCGACAAGCACCCCGAACAGCCCAAACTGATCACCATCAATGCTTGGAACGAATGGGTTGAGGGCAGTTACCTGTTGCCCGATATGCTCAACGGCTTCGGCTATTTGGAAGCGGTAAAATCGGTTATCACAGATAAAAAATACGATCGCTATGATACTGAGGTGGCTGATAATCGTCTCGTCCCTTCGCTTGATACCGAAACGGTAAGCGAAATGATTGATGATCGCCTTGCCCGTTCGGTGGAACAATATAAACTGATGGCGGAATCTTTTATGCAACAACCCGACAGACTGCCTCGCTCTTACGAGAACAACAAGTTGGTAACGAGCAATTCAGCTTGGTGGTGCAGCGGTTTTATGCCCGGCGTGTTGTGGTATCTCTACGAGGACAGCAAAGATCCGGCATTGCTCGATTACGCAAAAAATTACACCGCCCGCATTGCCAAAGAGCAGTACAACAAAGGTACGCACGATCTCGGCTTTATGCTCTATTGCAGTTTCGGTAATGGTTACCGTCTGACGGGCGACAAATCTTTTCGCGAGATTATGCTCAACGGCGCCAACTCGCTCATTTCGCGCTTCAACAAAAAAATTGGCTGCATAAAGTCGTGGAATACAACCGCCAAATGGCAGTTTCCCGTCATCATCGACAATATGATGAATCTTGAATTTTTGATGTGGGCGGCGGAAACTTCCAAAGACAAGAAGTACAGCGATATCTGCCTCTCTCACGCCGATATAACCATCAAAAACCATTTCCGCCCCGATTACAGTTCCTATCACGTTGTTTCCTACGACACGATTTCCGGCAAGCCGGAAAAGAAAAATACTGCGCAGGGTTACAGCGACGCTTCGGCGTGGGCACGCGGACAGGCTTGGGGGCTTTATGGCTACACGATGATGTACCGCTTGACTAAAAAAACCGCCTATTTGACTCAGGCTAAGGGCATTGCCAATTACATTATCAATCACCCAAACCTTCCTGCCGACGGCATACCCTATTGGGATTTCAACGCCCCCGACATTCCCGACGCCAAGCGCGACGCCTCGGCTGGCGCAATAATTTGCTCGGCATTGATAGAACTGAGCGGGTATGTCGATAAAAATTTGAAAACGAAGTATTTGTCTATGGCAGAGAAGCAACTTCGCAGCCTTTCTTCGGGGGATTATTTCGCCTTCGAAGGGAATAACGGCAATTTTATCCTCAAACACTCTGTCGGCTCTCTGCCGGGCAAGTCCGAGGTAGATGTGCCGCTCACGTATGCCGATTATTACTACATTGAAGCGATGTTGCGCTACAAAGCACTTAAAAAATAAGGATTTAGGAAAAGAAAAATTAAACGATAAAAACTGAAGATATGAAAGTATTAATCTGCTTATTTACAGCATTTTTCATGTCTGTTTCTATGATGGGGCAATTGGCTTCGAAGGGGAAGCCCGTCCCCCTGATTTTCGATACCGATATGGGTCCCGATTATGATGACGTGGGGGCATTAACCTTGCTTCACGCCCTCGCCGACAAGGGCGAAGTGCGCCTTTTGGCAACCGTTTCGAGCAATATGGATTCCTTGGCGGCACCGTGTATCGACGTGATAAACACCTATTTCGGAAGGGCTAATTTGCCTATTGGCGCAACAAAAACGGGCGTGAACCTCGGAGATCATTGGCATAAGGAAATGTGGACGAAGGCACTTTCGGAAAATTTCCCCCACCAATTGCGAAACACGGCTGACGCGCCCGATGCGGTAACGGTTTACCGGCAGATATTAGCCAAGGAAAAAAATCATTCCGTGGTCATCGTTACCGTTGGTTTTCTGACGAACCTCGCCGCCCTGCTCGATTCGCCCCCCGACAAATACAGCAAGCTCAACGGAAAAGAGCTGGTGCGAAAGAAAGTGAAGCACTTGGTTTCGATGGCGGGTTGTATCCCGTCGGGCAGGGAATTCAATGTCTTTTCCGATGCGAAAGCCTCGCAAAAGGTTTTTTCGGAATGGAATACGCCCATCATTATCAGCAATTTTGAAATCGGGGCGAATATCTTTACCGGAAAACGCCTGATCAATTCCGATATTGAAAATACACCCGCGAAAACCGTTTTTTCCATTGCGATGAAGCAGGAGGATTTTGACGGCAGGAGCAGTTGGGATCAAACGGCGGTATTGATTGGTGTTCGCGGCACAAAATCGTATTTCGGGACGGTAAAGGGCAAAATGATTGTGGCAGACGATGGTAGCAACACGTGGCAGGACGATAAAAAAGGTTCGCACGAATACCTGACTTGGAAAATGCCGAAAGAGGAACTGACAAAAATAATCGAAGATTTGATGATGCACGTAAACAATCCAATTCAGAAGGCTCTGATGAATAGAATGTACTAAACAAATAGATGAAATCATCCGATGAAAAACAAAAAAAGAATAACCTTGCTTTATGCGCTTGTGCAGATTTTCGTATTTTCTGCACCGGCGCAGCAAGGTATGAAAAGTATCCGTAAATTTGGCGTGCTGCCCGAAAACAGTCCGGCGCAGAACAAAATCAACCTGCAAAAAGCCATCGACTGGGCTTCGGAAAACGGCGCGGCGTTGTTTGTGGATCCAAGCCCCGAACCTTATTGGGTTGATGGGGGCATCGTCCTGAAACGAAACGCCTCGCTCATCGGGGCAAACGCCCCAACCCCACGCGGTACGCGACATCCGGCGAAGAAACAGCCTGTGGGCAGCGTGTTCAAAATTACCGACGAAAAAAATGTTTTTCTCACGGTGGAGTCGGCAACGCAAGTGAAGGGCATACAGTTTTGGTACGCCAACCAAAGCCTGAACGATCCGGCAAAAATCATTCCCTACAAAGCCACGATACAAGTGTCGCAAACAAGCTTGGCGCAAGGGGTTTACCTCAGTTGCCTCACTTTTTACGGCGAGTATCTGGCGATGGATTTCAACGCCCCGGCGCGTTTTCCCTGCGAACTGATGGTTTTTGAGCATTGTTACGGCTATCCGCTCGGCGGCACCTTCATTCAAATAGATTATTGCTACGACATTCCGCGTATCCTGCATTGCCACGTGAATCCTGCCATCCAGCGTTTTTTGGGTGGGCAAAACAGCCTTGCAGTGGTTGATGCCGTCATCGCGAAAAAAACGTTCTGCTACGTGATAAATCACACCGACAACGCTCAACTCATTGATCTTTTTACCTTTGGGACTTACGGCGGAATTACGCTCGGCGATGAAACTTATGGGCAATTGACGAACTTCAATTTCGATTGCGTGGCGGTGGGTATCCACAAAAAAGGCAGTCAGTCGAAAAACCGCAATTGGCAGGTGGCGCAAGGTTCGATCATTGCCAACACCGGCGAAAAACTGCAACAGATCCACCCCATCATCGTGGAGGGCGAAGGACAC
>JAISYO010000079.1 GCA_031269865.1 Dysgonamonadaceae bacterium
AAAACGGCGCCGCCCCTGCCATGTCGGGTAAGGAAACTTTTGCGCTAAATCAAACGTTGGCACAATAAACAGCATTTTTTTAGGGTAATATGGTTGAATTTATAGAAGAAAGATACAACAAATTCGGGAAATGTAGCGTGAAAAAGACGAAAGGACGATTGAGAATTGAAAATTGAGAATTAAGAGGAAAGACTATTCGTGTTCTTCGCTATCAGTCGCGTTAGTCGTTTTCGTCGAATTAGTCTCTGTTCTTTTCGTCTTTCCGTATTTCCGTCCTCAAATTCCTTAACGTCCTTGATTTTTTGGCAACGCCCTATGTTGTTGGCAAAAATACCTCAGGACCAAGCCCTTCAAGGGCGGAATTTTGTGGGACAATCTATTTCGCAGGGCGTTACCTTACGCTATTTGATGTACCCCTTTCAGGGCTTGTGCAACAGACACTTGAAATCCTGCGGTGGCAAGCATAAGCATTTGCAATCCGAAAAACGGCTTGCAAATCCTGCCTCGCTTCATTTATTTTGGGCGAGGCAGGGGGGTTGTTTTTTGTTTGGATATTTTTCCACCTTTACAGACCAAACTTATTAAAAATAGAAACTTTGGCCTGTAAATTCCTCATCCCGCAAATGCAATTAAACGATGCAAAAAACAATGCAAATCAGTTGTTTACTGATTTGCATTGTTTTTCTATGAATTAGGGGGGATACTTCACTCATACCCGTGCTCGTGCACTTTCTTCACGGAACGCCCCGACGGATCGGCGGCGTTTTTAAAGGCTTCGTCCCATTCCAAGGCGGTGGCAGTACTGCACGCGATAGACGGCACCGAAGGCACGCAAGCGGCAGCCGAATCGGAAGGGAAGAGTTCCGAATAAATGCTGCGGTAGAGGTATTCCTCTTTGTTCATCGGCGGATTGATAGGGAAACGACGTTTCACGTCCGCCATCTGCTCGTCCGTTACTTTTTTATTGGCGATGGCTTTCAGCGTGTCGATCCAACCATACCCCACCCCGTCAGAAAACTGTTCTTTCTGTCGCCAAGCAATGCTTTCGGGCAGGTAATCCGCAAAGGCTTCGCGAAGGATATGCTTTTCCATTTTTCCGTTCCCTGCCATTTTATCTTTGGGGTCCAGGCGCATAGCGACATCGAGAAATTCTTTGTCGAGGAAAGGCACGCGCCCTTCCACACCCCACGCCGCCAAGGATTTATTGGCTCGAAGGCAGTCGTACTGATGCAGTTTGCTCAACTTGCGGACGGTTTCCTCGTGAAACTCTTTCGCGTTGGGCGCTTTGTGGAAATAGAGGTATCCGCCAAACACCTCGTCCGCCCCTTCGCCTGACAGCACCATTTTCACGCCCATCGACTTGATGAAGCGGGAAAGAAGGTACATCGGCGTGCTTGCACGGACGGTAGTAACATCGTAAGTTTCAATGTGATAAATCACATCACGTATGGCATCTATCCCTTCCTGTATGGTGTAATGGATTTCGTGGTGGATAGAGCCGATATGCTTCGCGGCATTCTGCGCGGCAGCCAAATCGGGCGAACCTTCCAATCCGATGGCGAAGGAATGAAGTTGGGGCCACCAAGCATCTTCCACGTTGCCGGACTCAACCCGTTTCTTCGCAAATTTTTTGGCGACAGCCGATATGATGGACGAGTCCAAGCCGCCGGAAAGCAACACGCCATAAGGCACATCGGACATCAACTGCCGTTCGACGGCATCTTCCAATGCGCGGCGCAACACCCCCACGTCGGAAACATTGTCCTTCACGTTGTCGTATTCCATCCAGTCGCGCAGATACCAACGTTTCGGTTCGTTGTCGGGGCTGTAATAGTAATAGCCCGGCAAAAATTCCTCTATCTTCGGGCAAAAGCCTTCCAACGCCTTCAGTTCCGAAGCCACGTAATAGGCACCGTCCTTGTCCCAACCCTGATACAAAGGGATAATCCCAATGTGATCGCGCCCAATCAGGAAACGATCGTTTTCGATGTCGTAAAGCGCGAAAGCAAAAATACCGTTCAAGTCTTCCAAGAAGTCGGCGCCTTTGTCGCGGTAGAGCGCGAGGATAACCTCGCAATCCGATTCCGTCAGGAAATCGTAACTGTCCTGATACTTTTTGCGGATTTCACGATGGTTGTAAATCTCGCCGTTCACGGCAAGCACCAATTTTCCGTCCTTGCTGAAAAGCGGCTGTTTCCCGGAAGCGGGATCGATGATGGACAAGCGTTCATGTGCCAATATCGCTTTGTCCCCGGCGTATATGCCCGACCAGTCGGGTCCGCGGTGGCGCAAAAGTTTAGACATTTTCAACAACTGCGGACGAAGTTCTTCCACAGGACGTTTCAGGTTAAATGTACCTACAATTCCACACATATTTTATTTCCTTTTTTTATGGTTTGAATAATAATAGTTGAATGTTTCAAGATTAGCCCATTCAATTTTCCACTCTCAATTTTTCGTCGATGCTTTCGGCAACTTTCCGCCCCGAAGCAATCGCCTTCACAACCAAGCTCGCGCCGGTGGCGGCATCGCCGGTGGCAAAAACTTTCGCCACGCTGCTCTGTTGCCGTTTATCGACAGCCACGTTGCCGCGAGCGTCGTATTCGACACCCAATTCGGCGAGCAAGCCTTCGTGGACGGGGTGCACGAATCCCAGCGCGAGGAAAACCAAATCGGCTTTGATGCTTTCCGTTTTTCCGGTGGGCTGCATTTTCAACCGTCCGTCCTCTTTCTTCCATTCCACCTCTTCCACCAGCACTTCTTCCAACTGCCCGTTTTTGCCCTTGAAAGCCACTGTGTTCAACGCCCACTTGCGAACGCAACCCTCTTCGTGCGACGACGAGGTTTTGAGGACATAGGGGTAGTAGGGCCAGGGCGTTTCGGGGTTCTTGTCGATGGGCGGTTTGGGCATAATCTCTATCTGAGTTACTTGCACGGCACCTTGACGAATGGACGTCCCCACACAATCGGAACCCGTGTCGCCACCGCCGATAACCAACACGTGCTTGCCTTTGGCGAAAACGGTTTCGGGGAAAGTCAGTTTTTCGCCCATCAGCACCTGATTTCCTTGCGCGAGGAAATCCATCGCGTAGTAGATGCCTTTCAAATCGCGCCCTTCGGGTGTGATGTCGCGTGGGCGTCCCGCGCCGATAGCGATGCAAACGGCATCAAATTCACTCACGAGGCGTTTAGCGGAAATGTCTTTGCCAACTTCCGTGTTGGGCTTGAAAACGATTCCTTCCTCTTCGAGAATCTTCAAACGCCTGTCGATGATGTTTTTGTTCAGTTTGAAATTGGGTATGCCGTAACGCATCAGCCCACCGATGCTGTTGTCTTTTTCAAAAACGGTTACGCGGTGTCCTTTGCGGTTCAACTGCTGAGCGGCAGCCAAACCAGCGGGACCGGAACCGATGACGGCAACCTTTTTATCGGTGCGGTGCTTCGGGGGATCGGCTTTAATCAGTCCCTCGTTGAATGCCACCTCGGTTACGGCAGCCTCGTTTTCCCGAATGGTAACGGGCGCGTTTTGCAACGACAGCACGCAGGCTTTTTCGCAGAGGGCGGGGCAAACGCGCCCCGTGAAATCGGGAAAGTTGTTGGTTTCGTGCAGTATATCAACCGCTTTCTTCCAATGTCCTTTGTACGCCAAGTCTTGCCATTCGGGCATTTTGTTACCCAAGGGGCAACCCCAATGGCAAAACGGAATGCCACAATCCATACAGCGCGAAGCTTGCAATTTGCGATCTTCGCGATTCAACGTCTGCTCTACTTCGCCAAAATCATATATTCGTTCACTTACAGGACGGTATCCGGCTTCCTTGCGCGGTATCGTCATAAAAGCTTTTGGGTTTCCCATCTTTTCTTAATTCGTTTAAAATTTAATAATCCCGTTCCACATTCGCCAATTTACGGTTGAGTTCTTCCATCTTTTCCTCTTGCAATACCTTTTTGTACTCAATCGGAACGACTTTGATGAACTTGTCCACGTAATAATCCCATTTGTCGAGGATTCGCTTCGCGAGAGGGCTGTTGGTATATTGATGGTGGCGCACAATCAAGTTGCGCAACTCGCGGTTGTCAGCCACGTCTTCGATGAGCGACAATTCAACCATTTCCATATTGCAATAATAGTCGAAATCGCTTTTTTCATCAAGCACATAGGCGATACCGCCACTCATACCAGCCGCGAAATTACGTCCGGTGGCACCTAAAACCACGGTACGTCCGCCCGTCATATATTCGCAACAGTGATCGCCGGCACCTTCCACAACGGCAGTCGCGCCCGAATTGCGCACGCAAAAACGTTCCCCTGCGATGCCGTTGATGAACACTTCGCCCGACGTTGCGCCGTACATAGAGGTGTTGCCGCAGATGATATTTTCTTCGGGGTTGAACGAACTTCCCTTCGGCGGCGTCAAGACAATGCGTCCGCCCGAAAGCCCTTTCCCGATGTAGTCGTTGGTGTCCCCCGAAAGATAAAACGATACGCCTTTCGAGAGGAAAGCGCCGAAACTTTGCCCGGCCGAACCGTCGAAATGAACCGAGATGGTATCTTCGGGCAAACCCTCTTGTCCGTGGCGTTTGGCAATTTCGCCCGAAAGCATCGCCCCCACCGCCCTGTCGGTATTTTTGATTTTCGATTTGATGCTGACGGGCAGTGAAACTTCGAGGGCGGGCATCGCCTCTTGTATCAGTTTCCTGTCCAGCACCTCGTCTATTTTGTGGTACTGCTCGGTAACTTTCCTACGCGCCACCTTTGTTGCCTCTTCGGGATAGAAGACGATTTTCGAGAGATCTATTTTTTCCGTCTTGGGCGATTCGGGATAATGTTTGCGCGTGAGCAAGTCGGCTCGCCCAATGATTTCATCGAGCGATTTAAAGCCCAGCTGCGCCAGATTTTCGCGCACGTCTTCCGCCATAAAACGGAAGAAATTCAAGAGGTATTCGTAGCGTCCAACAAACTGACGGCGCAGTTGTTCGTTTTGCGTCGCCACACCCACCGGGCAGGTATTCATATGGCATTTGCGCATCATCACGCAACCAAGGACAATCAGTGCGCCGGTGGCGAAACCGTATTCTTCCGCGCCCAGCAGGGCGGAAATCACAATGTCGCGTCCGGTTTTCAACTGTCCGTCCGTTTGCAATTTGACCACGCCTCGTAAGTTGTTCATTACCAATGTCTGTTGGGTTTCAGCCAAGCCGATTTCCAAGGGCAACCCGGCGTGTTTGATGGAACTCGAAGGACTTGCCCCCGTTCCGCCTTCCGCGCCGCTGATGACGATTAAATCGGCTTTTGCCTTGGCAACCCCGGCGGCAATCGTTCCCACGCCGCTTTCCGAAACCAATTTCACGCTGATGACAGCTTTGGGATTCACGTTTTTGAGATCGAAAATCAACTGCGCCAAATCTTCGATGGAATAAATATCGTGGTGCGGCGGCGGCGAAATCAACGAAATTCCGGGAATGGAATGGCGCGTTTTCGCGATGATTTTATCCACCTTGTAACCCGGCAACTGTCCGCCTTCGCCCGGTTTTGCGCCTTGGGCGACTTTTATCTGTATCTCGTCGGCGTTTACCAAATACTCGGTTGTTACGCCAAAACGTCCCGACGCCACTTGTTTGATGGCGCTTCGCGTGCTCAATCCGTCTTCGCGCGGTTTGAAACGTTCGGAATCTTCGCCGCCTTCGCCCGTGTTGCTTCGTCCGCCGATGACGTTCATCGCAATAGCCATCGCTTCGTGCGCCTCGCGACTGATGGAGCCGTAGGACATTGCCCCGGTGCAGAAACGTTTCATAATGCTTTCCACGGGTTCAACTTCCGAGAGGTCAATCGGGTTGCGTTTGTAATCCAACAAATCGCGGATAAATATCGGCGTCGGCTTGTCGTCGGCTACCGCCACGTATTCCTTAAACTTTTCGTAGCTTCCGGTGCGGGTTGCGATTTGCAAACGGGCAACCGTTTCGGGATTCCAAGCGTGATTCACACCCTCTTTGCGGTAAGCGTAATTACCGAGGTTTTTCAGGTGGAAAGGCTCGTTGTCGTTGGGATCGAAGGCTTCCTTGTGCGGTTGCGCCACCTCGCGGGCAATGTCTTCCAAATCAATCCCGCCAATTTTAGACGAGATGTCTTTGAAATAGCTATCCAGCACGCTCGAAGAAATTCCGAGGGCTTCAAAAATATGTGCGCCGCGATAACTACGCAACGTTGAGTTGCCCATTTTCGACAGCACTTTGAGCAATCCTTTGTTGATGGCTTTGATATAGTTCTTTTTCGCCGTGGCGAAATCGAGTTGTATGTCGCCCGATTTCACTTTGTTGTTCAGAATGGCGAATGCCAGATATGGATTTACCGCATTCGCGCCAAAGCCGAACAGCAGCGCGAAGTGCATCACTTCCCTCGGCTCGCCCGTTTCCACCACGATGTCAATCTGCATTCGTTTGCGTTTTTCCACCAAATACAGATGCACGGCGGAAGTCGCCAAGAGCGATGGAATGGGCGCGTGGGTGGCATCTACCCCCCTATCGCTCAACACGATATAGTTTTTCCCCTCGTCCACCGCCTGTTCCACGGAAAGGCACAAATCGTCGATGGCTTTTTTCAATCCGGCGGCACCGCCCTTCGGGTTGAAAAGCATCGGCAAAACGGCGGTGGAAAAGCCTTTGTATCGCAAATTAAGCAGTATGTCGAATTGGGTGTTCGTCAGAATGGGGCTTTTCAGTTTCACGATGCGCGACAGTTCCGGCACGTTTCCGAGCAGGTTTTGATGCACCGCCCCCATATATCCGGTAAGGGACATTACCAATTCTTCGCGGATAGAGTCGATGGGCGGGTTGGTTACTTGCGCGAACTGTTGCCTGAAATAGTTGAACAACCGTTGGGGCTTGTCGGAAAAAGCCGACAGCGTAACGTCGTTACCCATTGACGAAGTAGGCTCTTTGCCTTCGTTAGCCATCGGTTTAATCAACACTTCGATGTCTTCCACCGAATAGCCGAAGGCTTTCAGCAGGGTGTCGTAATTGGCGATGTCGTTGCCGACGGTGCGCCCCGAAGAAATATCGTCGAGTTTCAGGCAGTTTTTGCTGAGCCATTCGCGGTAGGGATAGGCTTTCGCCAGATTCTCTTTGAGTTCCGCATCGGAATAGATATTTCCGGTTATGGTGTCCACCATCAGCATCTTGCCCGGTTTCAGGCGTCCACGCGATTTTATATTTCCTGCCTCGATGGGTATCGTCCCTGTTTCCGAGGCGATAATCATTGTTTCGTCGTTGGTAATGGTGTATCGCGCAGGGCGCAAGCCGTTGCGATCGAGCATACCGCCGCCGTAACGTCCATCGCTAAAAATCAGCGTGGCGGGACCGTCCCACGGTTCCATCAGCATACTATGGTATTCGTAGAATGCACGCAATCCGTCAGAAATGGGGTTTTTATCGTTGAAGCTCTCAGGAACCAGCATCGCCATAGCGTGTGGCAATGATTTGCCGGACATTACCAGAAATTCCAGCACGTTGTCGAGCGATGCGCTGTCGCTCATCTTGGGTTGTACGATGGGGTACAATTCGCTCATCTCGCCCAGAAATTCCGACTGCAACACGCTTTCGCGCGATTCCATCCACTGACAGTTTCCGCGAATGGTGTTGATTTCGCCGTTGTGCGCGAGCATACGGAAAGGCTGCGCCAAATCCCACGTGGGGAAGGTGTTGGTGCTGAACCGCGAATGCACGAGCGCGACACGGCTCGTGAAGTTGGGGTTGGACAAATCGGGGAAATACTCGCGCAATTGAAGCGACGTGAGCATTCCCTTATATATCATTCGTTGCGACGACAAGCTGACGACATAGAAACTGCGATCTTGCGCCAGATCGGAGAGGGCGATCGCCCTCTCTATTTTTTTTCGGACAACGTATAATTTTCGTTCCAACTCTTCGGGCGGAACAAATCCGGCGACAAAGAGTTGTTTTATGGCGGGTTCGTTGGACAACGCAATTTCCCCAAGGCAATCGCTATTGACAGGCACGTCGCGCACGTGCAACAAGGTAAGATCTTCTCTCTCTATCTTTTCTTTGATAACGTCGAGGCAAAGTTGTTGTTTCGCCTTGTCTTTCGGAAAAAAAACCAAACCGGTGCCGTAACGTCCTTCCGTCGGGACGGCGATTCCTTGTAACAGGATAAACTCGTGGGGAATCTGTACGAGGATTCCGGCACCGTCCCCGGTTATGTTATCGGCGCTTTCGGCACCCCTGTGCACCATGTTTTCCAATACACGCAGCCCTTTTTCTACAATCTCGTGCGATTTCATGCCATTGAGCGTCATTACCAGCCCGACGCCGCAAGCATCATGTTCATTCTGGAACGAATAGAGCGATTTTTTTTCAAACTGTCCTATGCGTTGCTGAAAAGGATTATCTTGATCCATTTTATTGTTCTATAATTATAATATTTAATATGCTAAAAAATAGTGGATAATCACTTACCCACTATTTCAAAAACTGTTTATTAAAAAGTTATCTGACTGTTATAGAGAGTTTTTGCATTTTTTATTTAACGAACAAACAAAAGTTCGCGATATTTGGGTAAGGGCCAAAGTTCGTCATCAACTATCAGTTCGAGTTTATCTACGTGATAGCGGATTGTGTCGAAATGTGGCAGCACCTTATCGTGATACGCGATTGCTTTTGCGCGTTCGCTATCAATTTTGTTCGCCTTTTTGCGAGCTTCAATCATCTCGTCCACACGGCGTTTGATGATGTCGATGCGTTCTGCGATTTCCTCAATCAAACCCTTGTCGAGCGCACCCAGTTCGGCTGCTTTCGCTTCGGGATAAACCTGCGTGAGTTTATAGACATTGTCAAGCAGCATCGACTGATACTTCGTTGCGACGGGAATGATGTGGTTCAGCACGAGATCGCCAAGTACGCGGGCTTCTATCTGAATTTTCTTCGTGTAGGTTTCCCACTTCACTTCGTTGCGCGATTCGAGTTCTTTTTCAGTCAGCACGCCTACGCTTTCAAACAGCGCGACGGCTTCCTTCGACGTGTTGGCGTCGATGATGAGGGGCACGCTCGTTTCGCAATCCAATTTGCGTTTTGCGGCTTCTTCCTTCCATTCTTCGCTGTATCCGTTACCTTCAAAGCGAATGGGTTTCGATTTCTTGATGTAATCCTGCAACACTTCAAAGATGGCGTCTTCTTTTTTCGCGCCGCCTTTGATTTTTGCATCAACCGCCGCCTTGAACTCTTTGAGTTGGGCTGCAACGATGGCGTTGAGGGTAATCATACCCGAACCGCAGTTTGCCGACGAGCCTACTGCGCGAAACTCGAAGCGGTTACCCGTGAAGGCAAAAGGCGAGGTGCGGTTGCGATCGGTGTTGTCCAAGAACACTTCGGGAATCGAGCCAATACCGAGCGAAAGTTTTTTCTTCGCGGCGATATTGATAGCGGCGATTTTCTTGCTTTTTTCTATCTCGTCGAGAACTTTTGTGATCTGCGCACCGAGGAAAACGGAAACGATTGCCGGGGGCGCTTCGTTGGCACCGAGCCGATGCGCGTTTTGTGCCGTCATAATCGAGGCTTTCATCAGGGCGTTGTATTTCCAGATGGCAACGAGCGTATTTACCACGAAAGTGATGAATTGCAGGTTCTCAGTCGGGGTTTTGCCCGGTGTGAACAGTCCCACGCCGGTGTCGGTGCCGAGCGACCAGTTGTTGTGCTTGCCCGAACCGTTGATGCCGGCGAAAGGTTTTTCGTGCAACAACATACGGAAACCGTGGCGGCGGGCAACTTTCTTCATTATGGACATAATGAGCAAGTTCTGATCAACCGAAAGGTTGGTTTCGCCGAAAATGGGGGCAAGTTCAAATTGGTTGGGGGCAACCTCGTTGTGGCGCGTTTTAAGCGGAATACCGTATTTATATCCCTCAAACTCAATATCTTTCATATACGCTTGTACGCGAGTGGGAATTGAGCCGAAATAGTGATCTTCGAGCTGCTGATCTTTCGATGATTCGCGTCCGAGCAAGGTACGTCCGGTAAGCATCAAATCGGGACGGTTGGCGTAAAGCCCGTCGTCAATGAGGAAGTATTCCTGTTCCCAACCGAGGTAGGAATAGACTTTCTTTACCGATTTGTCGAAATAGTGACAGACATCAACCGCGGCTTTATCGACAGCCTTCAACGCTTTGAGCAGGGGTGCCTTGTAGTCGAGCGATTCGCCTGTATAAGAGATAAATATGGTGGGGATACAGAGCGTGTCATCGACGAGGAACGCGGGCGAGGAAGGATCCCAAGCCGTGTATCCGCGAGCCTCAAAAGTGGAACGGATTCCGCCCGAAGGGAAGGACGATGCGTCGGGTTCCGCTTGTGCGAGCAGTTTGCCGGAAAATTCTTCTATAACCGGACTTCCCGGTGCGCCGCCGTACTCGATAAACGAGTCGTGCTTTTCGGCGGTGGTGTCAGTCAGTGGTTGAAACCAGTGCGTGTAGTGGGTAGCCCCGCGTTCGATAGCCCAAGTTTTCATACCTGCCGCTACCTGATTGGCAAGTTCGAGTTCGAGCGTTTCGCCTTGTTCAATGATAGCCGAGAGCGCTTTCAAGGTGGCTTTCGACAGATACTTCGCCATTTGCTCGCCGTTGAACACATACTTTCCGTAGTATTCCGAAGTGAGCGATGCAGGGGCGGCGACGGGGGCGGCTTTCTTTTTGTAAGCCTCTTCAACTGCTTTAAATCTCAGAGTGGACATAATTTTTTTATTTATGGTTGTGATTTGGTGATAACACATCAATCTTTTACTTCTCTATAATCAAATTCTTTTTTTTGACGGCACAAAAATAATAATTTTGTTTATTTCCCGCAAAAAAAATATCTATTTATTTTGCCTAAATCTATTTTTTTAACAAAATGCAATCTAAACGAAGAGTTTAAATTGCATTTGTCAGAAAATACCTCGAATTTCGTGTTTAAATCATCAAAATTTTCGATGAGGAATAAACATTCTTTCCTTAGAAGGATACGGCGGCAACCAAAAAGAATTTTTTGGTGTCGGGATTCAAAATCACGCTTCCTGTCAAAGGAACGGTAAACGAGGGGGTTATCTCGATTTCCTTGCTCGCGCTAAGCCCAATGTTGGTAATTTTGAATTCGCCGTCGCTCGACTGCAAGCCGTCGCCGGCGCCAACAAAGAAATTCACGTTTTTGTAGGTGTAACCCAGCTCAAAATACTTGTCGCCTCCGGCTGAACCTGCGCCGCCAGCCTCGTTGAAAACGTAATTGGCAGACACGCTAAACCCCGACACTTCGTATCCGGCGTTCAGCTCGAAAATGTGCGAGCCCGCTTCTTTGCTGTACTCGAAATAATCATTCCCGTCTTCGATGGAAGGAAAATAATAATCGGTTAAGCCCAGCGACAGTCCAAAATCGAAGGCGTAGCTCGCAAACAAATCGGCTTCGAGAGAAGAACCGTTAAAATTTGCGGAACCCCAACCGCCAATGGTAAACCCATTGGTTGAAAAACTTACGGCGGGCTGTACGGACACACCAGACAAATAAAGTCCGCGCCAAACGTAAGAACTTACTACATCAGCTCCGGTAGTCCATTTCGATTCCGGCTCCTGAGCGAACACACTCGTGCCCATCACAAGGGCAGCGACAACATAAAACAATCTTTTTTTCATAACCTAAAAATTTTAAATAATAGTTTTGATAAAACAATCACGCCGCAAAGATAAACAAAAAGTTTCTATTATTCCAAATTTTCTGTCATTTTATTTTAATTTTTTTGTCATATAGTGCATTTTTATGGTTTTTTGCGGGTTTTTTGAGCAAAAATACGAAACGAGACAAAAGGATAAAAAACTAATGCTGCTAACGCGACAAATGAGAATTGAAGGAACTATCAATTCTCAATTAAATTATCGCAGAGCGACAAATACCTATTATACAGTGATTTATAGGCTTGTTGCTTATCTGTTTCCGGGTGGTAATGCGCCAACACGCCCTGCCCCAGTTTTTCCTGCGCCTCTTCCACCGATGCAAAGCAGCCCGATGCCACCGCCGCGCACATTACGGCGCCCAAGGCGCCGGCTTGTTGCGTTGCCGCCACTTTGATGGGGACGTTCATCACGTTGGAAAGCATCTGCATCACATAAGGCGATTTGAGGGCGATACCGCCCACACCAATGACTTCGATAATTTTCACGCCCTGTTTTTCAATGTGTTCCATAATGGCTTTCGAGCCGAAAGCGGTAGCTTCCACCAAGGCTTTGAACAAGTGCGCGGGGCTTGTACCCAAGGTAAGCCCCACGATTCCGCCTTTGAGCGATTGGTCGGCGTATGGCGTGCGCCGTCCGTTGAACCAGTCGCAAGCCACGGCATCGTTTTCCGTAACCGCGATTTGGCTTGCGGCATCGTTGAGTTTCGGCAAAATGCTGTCGGCAAGGTGCAGGTTTTCGTCCGATAACGTCCACGAGAGAATGCGTTTCAGCCACGCATAAATGTCGCCGAAAGCCGATTGCCCTGCTTCCAAGCCGATAAGTCCCGGAACGACAGAGCCGTCCACCTGCCCGCTGATGCCCGGAATGAGTTTCCCTGCCAGATCCGTTTCGGGCGAAACGACAATGTCGCAGGTGGACGTGCCTACGATTTTTACCATTGTGTTGGCTTGTATCCCAGCACCGATTGCCCCGGCGTGCGCATCGAGGATACCCACGGCGACGGCGATGCCCTGCGGCAGTCCCAAGCATTCGCCCCATTTTTCCGACAACTCGCCCGCGCTAATATCGGCGGTGTAAGTCTGCGCAGGCAAACGGCTCGCAAAGCCATCGAAAAGCGAATCGAGAGCCGAAAGAAATTCCTGCGGCGGGTATCCGCCCCACTCTTCCGCCCACATACCTTTGTGTCCGGCGGCGCAACGACTGCGTTTCAGGGTTTCGGGCGTTTCGTTGCCCGTCAAGAGAGCCGTCATCCAGTCGCAATGCTCGATGATGCCGTAAGCGTCTTTTCGGATACTTTCGTCCTCGCGCAAAACGTGCAACGCCTTCGCCCAAAACCATTCCGACGAATAAATTCCGCCCGAACGAGAAGTGTAATCCGTGTGCCACCTGTGCGACAACTCGTTGATTTCGTTTGCCTCACGGATTGACGTATGATCTTTCCAGAGGACGAACATTGCATTGGGGTTTTCGGCGTGCTGCGGCAAGAGCGCGAGCGGCGTTCCGCGCTTGTCGATCAGGCAAGGCGTGCTTCCGGTGGTGTCGATGCCGATGGCGCAAACCTTGTCCGAAGCCCCTTCGGGAAGTTGCGACAATGCACCGCGGATAGCTTCGACAAAGGCATCAATGTAATCCTGCGGATGCTGACGATACTGATTGTTGGCGGCATCGCAATACAAGGCTCTTTTCCATCGCGGATAGAATGCGACGGAAGCCGACAATTCGCGTCCGGTTTCAATATCCACAACCAGCGCACGGCACGAGTCGGTGCCGAAATCAATTCCTATAACTAATTTTCGCATAATCATTTATTTTCCAACTTTTTGCTACGTGCTATCGTAAAACTATAATAGGTGATGATGGCAAACGCGACGGCAGGCACCCAATAAGCGAATTTGATGCTTCCTGCCTGATCGGACAAGATGCCCTGCATCTGCGTCAGCAACGCCGCACCCGCTATCGCCATTACCATACCCGAACCGGCGATCTTCGTATCGTCGCCCAATCCGCTCATACCCAATCCGTAAATGGTGGGGAACATTGCCGACATACAGCCCGAAATACCCATCAAGGCATATATTCCGATAAATCCTTCCCCGTAAATCGCCAACAATGAACAGATTACGGCGAGAACACCCAAGCCCGACAATATGTTTACCGGACGGATATATTTCATCAACCACGTGCAAATGAAACGCCCCAACACAAAGAGCACCAACGAAAGGATATAGTAGGTAGCCCCTGCTTGTTCCGCCGTCCGAGGCAGCAGAGCGTCCAAGCCGAGAAATTCACACAAGCCGTAGAAAGCCCCTGCCACCGGTTCCACGGCACGCAACGCGGCGATAATCGCTTCCTGCGCGGGATTCACGCCCAAGCCCACAATCACGGCGTCGAAATCGAGTTGCTGCATCGCATAGCGAATGATGAAGGACCATACCGCGATCTGCGCACCCACGTAGAAAAACTGCGCCACCACGCCCCAAACGTAATTTTTATTCTTTTTCAACCTGCCCCAAGTCGCTTTCAAGTTCAGGCTTTTATCGTCATCTTGCGCTTTCGGCATTTTGGTAAACAAAATCAAAAGGAACAACACCAACATTACCGCGCCCAAAATCAGGTAAGCCGTGGTAACGGCATTCAGTTCGCCGCGTTGAATAAGTCCCAAATCCGTTTCGTTCAACGCAACCCTCTCGTCGGCAGTCATCGTGTTCAACTGCGACAGCACGAAAATTTGGCTCGCCATCACACCCGTCAATGCGCCGAAGGGGTTGAAGGATTGGGAAAAATTCAATCGGCGCGTTGCCGTTGCCGGATCGCCGAGGGCGTAAACGTAGGCGTTGGCGGAAGTTTCCAACACCGAAAGCCCGGCAAACAGCACGAAAATGCCGAACAGATAAACCGCGAAACTCAACGGGGAACTAATGTCGTTTACCAACATCGCCGGATAAAAGAGTATCGAACCTGCGATGCAAAACAGCAAGCCCAGCTGCACACCCGATTTGAAGGTACGCCTTTTGATGAAGATGGCGCCGGGAAGCGCGAAACAACCGTAACCGAGAAGATAGCAAACGACCTGAATCCAAGCCGTTTGCGTATCGGACAAACTCATAATGCGCTTAAACGCCGCCAACATCGTGTCCGTCATATTGTTTGGGACAGCCCAAATGAAGAAAAGGGACGTGAGCAGAATGAAGGGGAACAAAATCCCCGCGGGCACCAATTGGCGCTGATTATTTTTGTTCATAAGTTTATTTTTCAATTAAAAGATTCGTTTTACTTCGTCGATGGAAACACCCAACAGTTTTTCGCAAACCGGAGATAAGGCGGCTTCCTCGCCCACAAAATGGAACACGTTATGCGTGTGCGACAAGGATTCGCCCGGTTTAAGGAAAGCCGCCGGGGAACAACTTTCCAATTCGAGGAAAGGTCCCATAATGCTTCCGTCGTCCAAGGGACCGTCGTTGTATGCGTTCAGGGCATCGCCGACCAGCGGATTTTTCTTCGGGTTCCATTCCTGATTCAGATAGGTTTGCGCCGGATCGACTTCGAAAGTAACGATTGTCAGGCGTTTCGACAGCGGATCGTAATTTCCGGCGGCGGTTGTCGTCCGTTTGGCGTTCACACCAATTTTGCTGCGGTATTTCCCATCGGTTTTCAGGTACATAACGGCTTGTTTGTCTATCAAGCGATCGGCAGGGATTTCGCCGAAATAATCGCTTGTGGCAATCGCGCCGAGCGTTTTTTCGTCGCCCGCGTTGTATGGGACAATCGTTACCGCCGAATCCGAAGGATTAAACATATCGAGCATCCAAATGCAAACCGTTCCGGTTTTCGCCGTCCATTCAAAATCGTTTTGGTTGGTAATTTTATTGTCAGTCGCATACGCCACCGTTTTGATGCCCGAAGGCAGCTCGACGCCCAATTTCGCCGAAATTCCCGATTCGGGAAGAATCGTTATTTTCCGGTTCACGAGAATTTTCAGCGCATTGCCTTGGCAGTTAGTCAATTCCATTGCTTTCGTGAGCGAAACGTCGCTTTCCGATGCGCTTTCGACATTCCACGGTTCAATGTCGATGGATTTCGGCGTGTGCCAATTATCGTAGGTTTGTTCTTTTCCTTGTTGGAAATAGATGGAATACTGTCCGCCTTCGGGACCGAGCCAAAAACGGTTTTCGCCACCGTATCCGTTCATGTGTTCGTCAATGGCATCGGCTTCGAAAACCTTATAATTCACGAAACCAAGGCTTTTCCCGTCCAATCCGTTTGCCGTAGAGCTAAAAACCTTGCCCTGATATTTTGCCGACACGATTACCTGCGATTCCCCGCCGTTTGATTTGAGCACAATCAACGAATCTCGTTCCGACAGATACTTTACGTCGTATCCAAACGTTCCTTTTTCATACTTTGCATTCATGTTGTCCTGTTGTTTTTTGTTGCCCGTGCAAGCAGAAAGCCCGAACACGGTAAGTAGCAATAAATAATTTAATTGTTTAGTTTTCATCGTTTTTAGATATTTTTTATTTATGATTAGTTTATTTTTTCCAGCGTAATCAAGTCCAATTCAAAGAGATTGGCATCGCCGTTGTTTCTCACTTGAAACGTAACGGAATTTGTTTGCGGCGTTAGCAAAATATCCCCGACATACACTTTTCCCATCAACTGTTCCTCGTCGCCTTTGGTGGCTATCCATTCCGAAAGTTGTTTTTGCCGTTGCCAAACCTGAAAATCCGCCCCATTTTTTCGTTTGTGGTAATCAATCAGCAATTTGTATTTCCCTTCGGGAACATCAGTGAGTTTTACCCTTACGGCGCCCTGCCCGAATGAAGTCAGCATCAAGCCCCTGTCGAGAATGGCTTGGATTCCCCTATCGAGCGTAACCTCCATCAGTTGAGGAAAATAAACGTGAGTTTGGGGAAGGTAAACTTCCCTCAAATCGTCCGTCGGTTCCATACGCCCCCCCAATGGCGCGGCGGCGTATAAGAACGCCACCGACGTATAGTCCACCGGAAAATTGTTGGCAACACCGCCGTGCTCGATGCCGTGGTAGATTTCTTTTTCGAAAGAGAGCTTATCCGTCAAAAAGAAGCGGTAAGCCCCCGTGCGAGCCATCGGCAAGGAATAATCGAGCGAGCCGTGTATCGGCATACTGACACCCCTATCCCATCTGTCGAGCAGGGCATACCAACCGCCGTTGTAATAATCTTCCGAGCCGGTACCGTGCATACGCATTTTCCCATCGACATAGGTGCTGTCGTCGCCTTCAAAGAACAAGGTCATACCGGGGTGCAAGCCCTGCGCGGAATGAATTGTCCCAACGTAATGTCCTTTGCCTTCGATCTTTACGAAGGGATGGAACTGCCCCATATCGGGTTTTTCACGCCGCCAAACGGAATAGAATTTCCCTTCCGCCTTCGCATTGCGTTTGTTGCCGTTCCAATACACCTTTGCGTTTACCGATATGGGCGACTGCGAAATGCCGTCCCTTTTTTTGTATATCAACTTCAAGGTAGCCGATTTGTCGAAGGGCATAGGCAGATAACAATAATTGATTGCGCCTTGTCGCCCTGCCACCATACTTCGCATCGCGGGTTTTCCATAGGCGTAGCCGAAAAAATCGGCGAGGGGGGCGTAAAAGCTTCCACCTTTTCGTTATCCCACGCCGCCGAAAGAATCAGGTCTTTGTATATCCCCTCGAAAGACGTTCCGCCATCAATGTCGAAACCCACGATGCGCCCGCCCGTAGCCTTATCGTAGAAGGTTACTTCTTCGCCCGGCTGTATCGTGAATTTTTTCTCTTCCGTTTGAATGCCGGCTGACAAACCCAAGGCGCAACTATGAACTTCCGGCGAAATATCCGCCCACACCCTGCTGACGTTGTCCAACAGTTGTTTGTCCTGCGCGGAAAAATCCCCCGTCCACGTTTCCATGTTCACGCCCGGCAATTTCCGGCACTGAATTTGGTGGAACATAATTTTTTCGCCCTGAAAAACAATCTTCACGGATTTTTCAAACGGAATGGGGATATAGCAATAATATCCGCCGACTTCGTTTCCGCAGACGGGTTTGATGAAGGGATATACTTTCCCCGAAAAAAGATCCATAAAGCAGATTTTGAGGCGCGGCGTTTTTTCCCCGTCGAAGAAAAACGACAAGGTGTCGTTCGTCGGGGTAGGCGTCCATATCCGGGTTACCACGCCCGGTCCCTCAAATTCGGCAATCACGAGATTTCCATTTTCTTTGCGGATAGAGGAATACCTTCCCGAAAAACCGTCGTCGTTGCCACCCGTCCTATCGTAGCTCGATTCTTGATCTATCAATTGGTTGTGGCGATATTCGGGCAGCTTGTCCGTCCGCATCAACAATTCCACTTCGTCCCGCCATTTATACGTGCGGTTCTGCCCCTGAGCCTGAAACCCGAATATAAAAAACAATAGCACCAACAAACCGTTAATTGCAATTTTGCCCATCTTTTTATGTTTTATTTGACTTCCAAATCCTGCCAAGCGGGAAGTTTCGGAAATTTTGCATGGGGTTCTTATCATCTTATATATTTATTATACTGTTGATACTTTTCCTGAAACGAAGCACTTCATAGCAACAATTTTGCTGTACATACCTAATACAAATCATCACGTGGCGGGCGACGTTTTACAGCCCACCGTTCCCGTAACCTTACAGAATCAAAACCGAGTTTTGCGCCTCTCGATTCCCCTCTTTTGCCGAGACATTCAAACCTGACTGTATGCTTCCCGACAGGCAAAACGGAACTGCCAAGATTCAGTTCCGTAGTTCTTATTTCCTCATCATAAAAATCATAGAAATCGCGCACGACCTTACCGTCTAATAAGATACGATAAATACCGTAGTCAAACGATTTAGTCATACGCAGCGTCAATTGCCGGTACTCTTCTTGATCTACCGTGAAAGGAAATTCACACCAAAACCCTTTACCATCGTTATCATCATGATTATTGATAAAAATCTGTCCTTCGCCCGTCCATTCATATCCCTTTTGCAACGAAAGCGTCTTATTATCCGATGAATTTGCGGCAACCAACAGACTTTTCCCTTCGATAATAATATCAATATCTGGCAAAACACGTTCTTTTGCCGATGGAAGTGTCGCAAAACGTTTAGGTTGCCCTGTCTGATACCAGAAAGCGACCGTCGCAAAATCATCGTTCCGTTCTACGTGTCCGGGATGAACACCTTCGGCAAGTTCGTCATCCGACATCCACCCCGTATCTTCAATCTCAAACCGCAACGATTTGCGAAATGATATAGGGTCTTGTATATGCCAACGGTAAACTGTTGTTTTCCATCCAACCATCTCCCATTCGCCATCAAGGATAGAAACACCAAAATACGGATAGCATCCGGTTCCCATTCCCCATGCGTTGAGCGCATAATCTTCTGTACCTGTGCCTTGTATGGTCGGCTTCGTGTCGCCGTCGATATAGAATTTCTCATCGCCTTCGCCAAACCACTTCGGGCTGCGGGCGCGACCGCTCAACACAGTGCCTACGTAATGTCCTTCGCCTTCGGCGTCGAGTATCAGATAGTCCTTACCCGAAGCCACGGGAAATTCCTGACGGTATTGGGCGCAGAAATAGGGCGTTTTAGCCGGCAGGTTGTCGTCTAACGCATAGTCAATTTGGTAATAGAACGAACCTGACGGCTTTTCCGACTGATTTTCAATCTCTATACGCGCAGATTTTTGGAATGGCATGATCCAGAAGCAATTATAGGCATCGCCGCCTTCCACCATTATCGGCATGGAATTGATAGTAGCCCGCTTGCCGAAGCCTGCGGCGAAGAAATCGCCTATCGGCGATTCAACGGCAGGCTCCATAGCGCCATCCCAAAACATTCTAATAACTAATTCGCTATGGGTAGCGCAACCGTCTTTGCCGAGCCAACTTGGTTCCGGCGCAGGAAAAGTAAGCCAAATATGACGTATCATACCCGCGCCTTTGAGATCGGCAAGCGTGAGTTTTGTACCGGGCTGAATTTGTCTCATGTCATGGTTGCTCGACCGCAACGGATCTGCCGACGATATTCTACCTGAACGTCCCGGCTGCAAATGCGTCAGGTGTCCGAGAGGTCCGTCGTATCTCGTTTGAGCATCTATACTCAGACATATCAAACCGAAAATGATGATTGGTATGGCGTGCCGCATTGTCCTGTCGGTTTAATTGACTTCCAAATCCTGCCAAGCGGGAAGTTTCGGAAATTTTGCATGGGGTTCGGTTTGATACCAAAAGCAAACGGACGAAATATCCGATTTTTGGGGCAGGTAACGCCCGCCGTGCCGCCAGCCCAAATCCTGGATGGTAATCCGCAAATCTTTTTTGAAGCGAACGGGATCCATGACGTGCCAGCGGTACAACCCGAAACGTTGCCCCGACTTGTAGGTAATATCCGGGGGCAAAACCTGCACCAATCCGGCATAAGGGGTGGTAAAGGGCACATACCTGCCGTTCCGGTCGAAATTGTAAGATCCGCAGAAATAATCTTCCGTTCCGGTTCCGCAGATGGTAGGAAATTTGGTGTCGCCGTCCATGAAAAATTTAATCTCGCCTTCGCCCCACCATCCGTTGTTGTTCACTTGCCAAGCCATGTAAACGCCCACATACTGCCCTTCGCCTTTCACGTTGTCGATAATTGTATAGTCCGATGTCTCGTTCACTTTCGTGCGGCGGAATTGCGCGTGAAAATAAGCGGCGTCGGCAGGGACGTCAGTCAGCGTGTAGTCAATTTGATAATAGAGGTTCATGGGATCGGCGTCGTTGATATTCGTCATCGTGATTTTGCACTTTTTGCGGAAGGGCATTACCCAGTAGCTATTGAACGCGCTTCCGGGATTGACGGTTATCGGCAACGAGTTCAAAGGCGCGTATTCATTCCAGCCCATACCGAAAAATGCCCCTATCGGACATTCCACCGAAGGTTCGGTTTCGTCGTCCCAATAGATGCGGATAATGGAAAACCGCCAGTTGCCCGTGGGCGTCATCCAAATGTGCTGGATAGCACCCTGCCCTTCGATTTCCGCCATCGTGAAGGTTTCCCCCGATTGAATGGTTACATAGGGATTCACTTTCCAGCCCTGCCCCAAATCGCGCGAGGCGTGTGTGGCGTTGGCGGTGTTTCTCGGCGCTTTGGCATCGGGATTCGCCATACCGCCTTTTCCTTTTTCGCCCGAAAAATTTTCGGGGCTGATGGAACGTGTCTGTGCATCGGAAAGCCGATAAAGACTACCCATATTCATATCCAATCCGTTGAAAGAACGCGATTGGGAATAGATGCCTGCTGAAAACGCAAGGCAAAAGAGAAAAACAAAAGTCGATTTCTTACACATAATTGATTGATTTTTTAAGTTTTATAAAATAATTTCTTTTCCTGAAACGATGAATTTTTTTACGTCTATCGTCCCATATTCGGTTTTCAACCGAGGAACGCCGTTTTTCAACGAAACGTTGCCGAAACCCGAATGGGTGCTTATGAAGCAGGTAAAATCCCCTATCTTTGAATCGATATAGACTATTTTGTCTATCGCATCGTACCTTACACCAGTCAAAGCCTGCAACATAGCGTAGCTCGACATCGCTCTTGCGTACCAATGTCCGCATTCGTATTCGTTAAAGGGATTTCTTGTCCGCCCATCGTACCTTTTCCGACATTCGCGCACAATATCCAAGCCCTTGGCTACTTCCCCCTTGAACATTAAATGCCCAGCAACCTGATACTCGATGCCCGTCCAAACTTCGTTGCTATACACGAAAGGCAGGGACAAAGCCCCCCCTTTGTGCCACGTGCAAAGCAGTAAGCCACCTTCCTTGCCACAAGCATAAGTCGGGCGTTGCGGATTGTAATGGTTCGTCAGGTCCCTTTTCAAATTGTGTTTATGTACCGACACCAGGTGCGATTTTACCTTCTTGTCATCTACAATTTCCTTCAATCCGCAAACCGAAGCCAGCCACATACCTAAGATTCCGTCCGACAAACAACCGCTGCCGTATTGGTATTTTGGTCCTTCTTTTTTCAATAAGGCGACGGCTTCCGAGGAATAATTGCCCCCGAAAGAGAGAGCTTCCGTGGGGTTGGGGGCTTTCAGCCCTTCCCATTGTATCTTTTGGATAAAATAATCCCCGTCGAAAAGTTCGTCTTCCATATATTTCTTCCCTTTCGTCAATAGGGCTTCGTATTCGCCGTAAGGCTCTTTCAATGTTTTGCTCATTTCAACGAAAGCCGTCAATGCGCCCAAGTAAAAGCCGGTGCACATTCCATTCGCGCCCCAAAACTCAATATCGTAAGTATTGTGTTGCGGCTCACGAAGATAACCATTTTTTTCGGGATCCCACGTCCGAATGCAATAATCGAGGCTCGTTTTTACGTAAGGGTATAAATTTTTCAGCCATTCCGTGTCCCCGCTGATGCGCCAATCGCGGTAAACTTTCATTATGCCGCCCAATTGTCCGTCGGCGGCGGAATGGAAGTTGTGCGAGGGCGGCGAGATGGGAAGATTGGACCGAAAATTCTGATGCCCCTCTTTGTTTTGGCTGATTTTAAATTCCGTTTCGCGCAAACTGCGTTCCAATTTGGGAAAGAGATGCGGGACGGCTTGTGCGTAATTCCACACGTGCGTGCAACTGCCGTGGCAAGAACCCACATTGTCGCCGCAACCTTCCCACGCCCAAAAACGTCCGTCGTTTTGACGTAAAACCGTCGGCGATTTCAGTATGGTTAAGTTGGCGGCGATGGCTTCCATCACTTCCAGGGGCAACGAGGAACGGTAAAACGCATCGCGGAAAATTTCGCTGTCCGCCTTCAATTGCTTCTTGTTCGATTCCCAATACTGAATGAAATGTCCCAGATTTTGAAACCGCCCGGCGTACCAAGGTTTGTAATACGGATTTTCCAGCAAAACACTGTTTTGACTTTTGAATCGTTTCAATTCCTCGGTTTCCACGTTTTCCCAGCCGGAATAATCTTCCCCTTCAAAATCGGCGAGCAGAATTGCCGATGCCGATGGCGAAGCAAGGTTTTCGTCCGGGTTGTCCGTCAGGACAAACTGATCGGCAAGGATATGCCCCCAAGCTTCGGTGTCGATGTCCCCCACCTGAATCTTTGCTTTTTTGCCCAAGTATTTTTTGACGTCCCACGTTTTTTCGGACAAGGTTTCGGATTGATTTCCGGTTGCCACTTCCGCGATTTTTCCGTCCACCATCAAACGGACAAAGGTTTTATCTTCCTTATTTCCTCCGCCGGCTAAAAATTTCAGGTATTTCCGGTTCAGCGTAAATTCAGGGGATTGAAGAACCCCGACAGAGCCGTCGCCCTTCGGATCGAAGGAATTTAGCAATTGCTTCCCTGCAAATCCCGATACTTTTTGTTGGTTCGGGGCAGTTCCTTTCGAGGGTTTTCCGTTGAACGCCTCTCCTGATATAATCCCTTGTCCGATAGCGAGATTGGATTTCGGGAA
Source organism: Dysgonamonadaceae bacterium (assembly GCA_031269865.1). Taxonomy (GTDB): domain Bacteria; phylum Bacteroidota; class Bacteroidia; order Bacteroidales; family Dysgonomonadaceae; genus JAISUH01. The sequence continues at coordinate 23,185 of JAISYO010000079.1, forward strand.
ATGCCAGCAGAAATTAACCCTTATCGTTTTTTCTTCGCCCGCAGCCAAGGATAGGGGTACAAAAATCGACGCGCCCGGCGATACGCCGGCAACGGGCGGATTGTTCATCACTTTTCCGCTGCGGATATTTTCCCACAAAATAGTTTGCGAGTCGAACCAGCCGCCCCGAAACCAGCAATAATCAACTACGGCGTCGCCGTCCGACACGTAAATGCCGAAAGCGCCGTCTTCTTCGCCAGCCGCTTTTGTCAATTTGAAGCCCTGCTTGACGCCGTCCGTGATTTTTCCCCCGCCGTCGATGAAATTTCGGGCGTTGTAGGAAAACGTCGCGTTGAGACTTTCGTTTGTGTTGTTCTTGAACGAGTACTCTAAAACCCCTACCGGCAAACTCGAATTGTCCTCGTCGGTGGGGATAAACGGGCTCCACCCCGTTATTTTAACCTGCAAAGGAACGTCTCTGTCCGTCAATTCGATATACGCAAACGGAAAACGCGCCAAAAACGCGGCTTTTTCGAAGCGGGGCAAACCATAACTTTTGTCGCCCCGTCCAAGTCCGCTGCCGGGAAGCCCGAACAATTTCCAAGCGGGAACAGGCCCTTCCAAAACTTTGGAAACCTTCTTTTCTTTTATGTGGATTGCCGCAAAAGCGTAGGGTTCGTTAAACACGTCGGGGTGGTTTTGCACCGACAGGTGCGAAATGGCACCCGTGCCTTCGAGGCAAAACATACCCGAACCTATGCCCCCGATGGGAAAAGCGACTTTATTCAGGTACTCGTTTTCGTATCCATCGTTATACGGACGTTCTTTTGTTTCCGCCTGATAATCCGCTTGTTTCATTAGATTTTCCGCCGTGGATAGGTAGGGCAAATTGGCTACCGCCACCCCCCCAAATCCTATTTTCTTGATAAATGATCTACGGTTGCTCATCATTATTTTTCTATTTGTTTGATAAACTGTTTCGCCGAAAGGGGCGTGATACCAAAAATAAATTGATCTCCATTTTTAAACGGAGTTTTCAATTCGAAATTCTCAATCGCGATACCACCCGGTATCGGGGCTTTGCTTGCCCAATACGTGAAACGACCGCTCACTAAGCCGTTTAATTGGGCATCGGGGTTTTCTTTGATCCAGTATTGGGTTGCGGGTTTCCCCCAATACAACCAATTCGACGTTGTTCCGGGTGCATAAACCGCCTTGCCATAATCTTTTTCGTTGGGTTCGGCGATAAAATAAACCGCGCTGTTTTTATCCCGAATCATATCCTTTTGCGGAAAATACGCATGAGACGTAAAATGAATGTCCTTGTAATCAGGCCACAATTCGAGCGATGACTTTTGTCCGTCTTTCAGATAAAGGGTTCTCAAACGAGCTTTGTTCCCCATCGTTGCGGTTGGCACAAAATAATCTAAATCAACGGAATTGCCATAAGTATGAGTTGTGATTTCAAATTCATAGGGGCGCGATTCGAAAAAACGAAGGCGGACATAGACGTTGGCTCCGTTATCGAAAGGTTCGGAAAAGACATACAGCGTAAGGCATTCCTCTCCATCAACTGTTTCAACGATGCCCCTTGCAGGATACGATTCATTCAATGGCGAGATAGCCTCGGAATCGGTTGAACTCCAAAAACGTTTTCCGCTTTTTCCCTCATCGAGCCGGCTCTTTTCAAGCTCCGAATATCCGCGGTGTTCACTCCCTTTCGGAATCGGTTCCAAGGCGATAAAATTCATCACGTCGCCAAATTCAATGCCGAGATAGGGGGCATAAATCCTGATCAACCCCCTTGGACCGGGCAAGGGTGCCAAGCCGACAATTATACCCTTGGAATGTCCCCATACGGGCATCGCAGGCGTTCCCTGAGCCGGTTGCAGCCATATCCCCACGGTATCGGGCGAAGCCAACTGCTTCCATCTCGGCACGCTTTGCTGAGAATAGGAAAAACTTATCGTCAACGAAAAGAAGGCGAATAAAAGCGACCTCATGTTTTTCTTCCGTATAAATGTTTCAATGGCACACCACAAAATTAAAAAATAGTTTGATTGAATCATCAAATACCTCTCAATACTTTTTTGTAGAGACGGGGACACGCCCCGCCTCTACTGTTCACATTCTGCCCTATCAAGAGAAAAGCGAATTTAGATCAAAGTTTTCGGGGACAATAATCAATGCCGTAATGCCATAATACTTAGCCCATTGAAGATTATCGGGACCCGCGCTCAGTGTCAGCGTGATATTCTGATTGCCATCAGGAATAATATCATCTAAAATAACTACGCTGGATATATTCCTGCTCGTAAACAGCAGTCCGGTTTTTTCATTCTGTCCGGTGGCGGTGTATCGCGTTTGAGTCTGCCCTCCGTCGTCTATCGTGGCATAGCAGACAAGCGTGTATTTCGCGCCCTTCTTCAATTTGGACAAAATAAACCCTGCCGAGCCAACAGCAATGCCATCGTTGAAAAACGTGTCGTCGCAAACGTTATCCGGAAATCCCAACGCATTGGTATGGGCGTCCCTGTCCAACATATTAAACGTACCGGAAACCTCGATGGCATATTTCGAGACAAATCCGTTCATATCCACCAATCCCTGCAATTTATTCCCCGGACTCAGCATACAGTTGAACGGGCTATCCGATCGAATGGTGCCAAAATCTATCAATATCGGATAATTAAACTGAAAAGCCTGATTGATTTTTACCGTGGATGTGTATTGCAGTTTTCCATCTGCCGATTCTATCCTCAAATAAGTATGTCCGGGTTTCAATTCTGCCGTCGGCTTCAATCCGGTAAGGGTGATGGAACCATCTCCGTTTTCAACGAGTTTTATATACTCTTCATTGGCAACACTCCACTTAAATGATTGTGCAGCCGTTATTTCACTATCAAATACCGGGGCAATGGTTATCGAATTTTCCTCATCGGTTTCCATAATGATATTGCGTTCCGGAATCCTCACATAAGCCCTGTTCTCTCCTTTTTCATAACCCACTTCGTCCGCACACGAACCGAGCAGAAATGTCAGGAAAGAAAAACAAATGATATTTTTAATTGATTTCATACGTAAAAAATTTTTTATTTTGTTGATTTTCAGAATTTATTATTCAGAAGAGGATTTTGCAACCCGCCGTGTTATCCGGCAGGTTACAAGGTATCCTCGTGCAATTTTCATTCATCTTCGGTGTAACCGGGACTCTGAACCAACGAGCGTTCGGTAATATTGACTTCGCTCTGCGGAATCGGGAACCAATAATGTTTCTTTTCAAACACACGGTCTTCGCATTTAACCCTTTCATAAAAAGCGTCGTCCTGCAAACCTGTTCCAGCCATGATGTTCATGCTGTGAATTGGCAGGCTTTCAGTCTTTTCTGCTGTTCCCCAACGGCGAACGTCCCAATACCGCTGACCTTCAAACGCCAATTCTATTCGGCGTTCGCGATGGATCGCTTCCCGCATTTGGTCTTTGCTTAACCCGGTTTCCAAATCCGGGATTCCGGCTCTTGCACGGATTCTGTTCACGTATGGATATGCCTTCGCCGGTCCTTCCGCCTCATTGATAGCTTCGGCGTAGTTCAGATAAATCTCTGCCAAGCGCATAAAAAGCCACGCTTTCCGCTCATAACCCTGCCCTGTGGCTGGATTTGCATTCGGATTGATGATTTTTGCGATCAGGTATCCGGTTTTGCAATAGTCGCTGCCGGCACCTTTTCGTCCATCTTTTCCGGTGTACCAAAAATCGCAGGTAGTCCCCAGCCAGCGTTGTCCGGTAAACTTAATCGAGGCATAAAAACGAGGTTCTCGGTTTGCATACATTTTCCGAACGCCTGCCGGACACCAACCGCCGGAGCCTTCTGCCGCAATGTAACCAGTTTCCTCATAACCAGATGCCGTGTTGATTGTCGGCGTCAGCCCATTGTTCGTATATCCGGTTATGGGAACTTGTCCGTTAGCCATCAGGTAGGCGTCCACCATTTCTTGCGTGGGGTTCAAGATGGAAAATCCTTTCAAGCTAAGGATAGAACCGCAATTGTCTAAGTGATTATACCACTCCACATTACGCCAGAATATCCATTCATCGTTATACAATTTCTGATGGATATTACGGTAGTTATTCACGTAATCCGGAAGATCGGCGTTGTAGAGTTTATGCCCTGCACTTTCCAAGGCTACGATGCAATCCAACGCAGCTTGCGCCGCCTTGCTCCATTTGCCGGCATCGTAGGAAGTGGGGAACAAATTCACACCGTCGTTGTCCACAAAATCGCGAAAATGCGCGTGTCCGTTGTAAATGGGCGATGCCGCGTAGAGCAGCACCCTCGCTTTCAAAGCCATGGCAGCCCCACCCGAACAGCGACCTATATTTTCGCCGGTAAACCGTACCGGCAAAAGCGCGATGGCGCGGTCGCAGTCGTCCACGATAAACTGAATGCATTCTTCCATCGTATTCCGCTTGACGGTCGTATAGTCGCCGCTCGTCGAAAGCACGTGGTCGGTAATCGGCATCGGACCGTAAGTCCTAACCAATTGGTAATAGGCAAACGCCCTTAAAACATAAGCCTCCCCTTTCCATTGATTGCGAATGGTTTCCGTAAATTCCACGGCATTGGTTTCTTCGGGCAAGGGCGTGTTGTCTATGTTTTCCAAGAAAATGTTCGCCTTGCGGACTCCCATAAAACACTCGTTCCATACGGGACTGATGCTGTAAGAGTTCGTTGAGTTGATGGATCCGTTGTTCAAATAGTGCGAAGCCGCACCGCCATAAGCAATCTCCATTTCGTCGCAGCCTGCGGTAAAAGGATTTCGCGCCCACGTGTCGCTCAGTCCGCACATATAGTTCAATTCGGCAGGCAAGTGCATATAGGTGTTTGCCAACCAGCGTTTTGCGGTTGTGTAATTTTCAAACACATCCTCAATCGTCATATCCCCTTCGGGCAATTTGTCCAAATAATCATCGCAGGACGATAGCCAAATTGCTGCGAAAAGAACTGCTGCATATTTTAAAATTCTTGTTCTCATAATGTCATAAAAATTTAGAAGTTAATTTGTACGCCGAAATTTACGGTGCGCTGCAAGGGATAGGCATCGCCGATGTTTTGTTCCGGATCAATGATTTTAAGTTTGTCGAAAGTCAGCAGGTTGGAACCGTTCACAAAGGCACGGATTCCAGCAATCTGCAACATCTTCATCCATTCTTTGGGAAAGGTGTAGCCGACTTCCGCATTTTGCAACTTCACATAACCCGCATCGCGCATATAAACGGTTGAATTGCGGTTGTTATGTACATTGTTCGCGGCAATAGCCGTCGGGTATTTGGCTCTCGAATTGTCCGCCCCCGGCACATAGTGGTTGTCGTAATACTCCCTCAGCACGTTGTAGTTCGGATATTCCAGCGAGAACGGATACATTCCCTCTGCCGTGAGGAAGGTGCTGCGATTAGCCACCCCCGAAAATTGCACGGACACGTCCACGTTTTTGTACGCCATGCCACCGCCAAAACCAAACATAACTTCGGGTATTTGGGGATGTCCGATAAACACCCTGTCCTTATCGTTGATAACTCCGTCCTCGTTCATATCCTTGTATTTTATATCTCCGGGTATGATCGTTGTCTGAAATTCCGATTTAGCCCAGTTGTCTATCTCCTCTTGGTCTTTGAACAAGCCTTCGGCAACTAACGCAAAAGCCTGAGCGAGCGATGTTCCCCTCGTTTCCTGATAGGCTTCTGCCGGATGGGGGGTATCGTCCTCTACAATTTTGTTGCGGGCAAAAGTGAAGTTTCCCCTCAAATTATAAGTCAATCCGTAGGACGTGGTGTTTTTTAACTCAACGGCGGCATCGAAACCCTTGTTGTCCACAATCCCGACATTGCCGTAAGGCGTGCCGTGGGGAACCAACCCGATTAAGGCGGGCAACTGCGCCCTTTTCAGCAAAATATCTTCGCGGCGTTCTTTGAAGGTATCGAACTGCAAACTGAATATGTTGAACAAGCCGATGTCGATCCCAGCATTGTACTTGGTTGAAGTTTCCCAAACCAAATCCACCCCGAATTTTTTCTCTTCGATACCGCTCAGCCAAGTTTGCCCCGTTCCGTACCAATATCCGGTGGCTCCGGTGTTTACGGCGGTTACGTACAAATATCGGTCGCCGACCACGAGATCGCTACCAACTTTCCCAACCGATCCCCTCAGTTTCAGGTTATTCACAATAGCCGGATCCCAAAAATCCTCGCTCGAAACGACCCATCCCAACGAGACGGACGGGAAGAACCCGTAGCGGTGTCCCTTCGGGAACTGTTCCGAACCGTTATAACCAAAATTGAACTCCGCCAGATAACGGTTGGCATAATTGTAGGAAAATCTTCCCACAAGCCCTTGGTGGCGGTTCGGCAAATTGTCTATCGAAGTGCCGGCAGTCAGGTTTTTATATTCTTTCCGGTTTACGAGCAGCATACCCGTAACATCGTGATAACCAAACTTCCGCGCATAATTGACAGCACCTTCCCAATACATGGAGTAACTGGAATCCTGAATATCTTTGCTATACCCCATAGTTCCTTTTTCGCGCCAGATGCGGTAGGTATATTCTTCAACTTCGTGTATGTTGCCGTCTTCATCTACCACCTGATTAGTCTGTTTCCCGGTAACCTGCTTCACTTCGAAAGCCTGACGGCGTGCCACTTCGTTTTTGTAATAGTGGTCGAACGCAAATTTTCCGCTGATCGACAAGCCTTTTGTTACGAGTTTCGACAAATCCCAGCGGGCAGCCAAATTGCCTTGGTTGTTCCCGATGTACATTTGCGTGTATCCGGTTTGCGTAGCCAAGCCGTAAGGGTTGCCGATAAGGTAGGCAGTTGTACCCCCGCCGGCGATTGAATTGTCAGGATTCCTGACTGGATAAATCAACGGCGACGTTTGGCGTATAGCCGACCAGATGGCACCTGCGCTTGTGCCTTGGTAACTTCTGTTTTGGATAGTTGTCGCCAAGCCCAATTCCATGGTCAGTTCTTTCGTTATGTTCACATCGACATTCGACCGCAGGTTGTAACGGCGGAATTTTCCTCCGTTCGTACCCCAGTCATACGATTTGTCTTCCTTATACAAACCGTCCTTCCCCACATATCCAAGGTTGATGTAATAACGTGCCACCTCGTTACCCCCCGAAACATTCAGGTTGTGCGTTGTCTGCCACGTGTCTTTTTTGAATACCTCGTTGATCCAGTTTACGTTGGGGTACAGGTAGGGATCGCTATACGTTGTCGGATCCGAGTTATACTTATCCGTCCCATGGCTGTTCCTGAAATTTTGAATATCGTCGGCAGTCCAAGGCAAGGACGACAATTGGGAATTGAATGCGGCTTCGTTCATCAATGTCGCAAATTCGTAGGCTTCAATGTATTCTGGGAAGCGCATACCTTTCAATGTGGCGTATTCGCCACGGTAAGTTACTTTCGGTTTCCCTTGCGCACCTTTCTTTGTAGTGATGAGGATAACCCCATTCGCGCCCTGCACGCCATATACCGCCGTAGCCGAAGCGTCTTT
>JAISYO010000093.1 GCA_031269865.1 Dysgonamonadaceae bacterium
AATCGTTGAGGATATACAGGTAGGTGGCGGGGTGTTTTGCGTAGAGCGAAACCGCGAACAAGGCACGCGATGAGCCGTGCAAACCCTTTACCGATAGGCTTTTTACCTCGTTCAGTAAGCGGTTTGCCGCCGCTATGCCGGAATGTGTTTCAACCAGATGTTGAAATTGTGAAATGTCCATAACAGAGGTGCAAAAGTAGTCTTTTTGTTGGAAAAAAGAAGAAAAGACGAGAGGAATATTTTTGCCGTCCGACGTCCTCGACCCCGACCCCGACTTGACATAGACGGCCTCACGCTTGGGGCGAGTTGCACTTTGTGGGTGGATCGACCACCGGCACCGGGGTTGATGCGCGTAACAAGACTTTCAGCTCGTTCCCGCAGACGGTAAAACTAAGTATCTGATGTTGAAGCTACTCAATCTCTTCTGGTTGATGGGGCTTTTTTGTTTTCGTTGCGCATTGTGAAAAAATTTTCCCTGCCGCGCAACGCAATTTCAAAACTTTATTGCGGCGTTGTATATTTTAGTTATCTTTGTGTTTCATTTAGAAACTGCTTATGCTCACAAATGACAGTTTGATAGTCCCGGATTATATTTTTGAGACCAGTTGGGAAGTTTGTAATAAAGTCGGCGGAATATACACCGTATTATCAACCAAAGCCAATTCGCTTCAAAAATCATACAAAGATTGTGTGTTTTTCATCGGACCAGATGCTTGGACGAAAACGGAAAGCCCTTGGTTTGAGGAAGATAAAAAACTCTACGCCCGATGGAAAAATTTCGCGAGAATCAACCAGGGACTTCACATTCGCACGGGACGTTGGAAAGTCCCCGGCAAACCCATCGTCTTCCTGATCAAGTTCGATCAGTTTTTCCAGCAAAAAAACGATATTTACGCGCAAATGTGGGTGGATTTCGGGGTGGATTCGCTTTCGGCTTATGGCGATTACGATGAATCCTGTATGTTTGCCTACGCAACCGGGGTAGTCATCGAAAGTTTTTACCGCTACCACCGTTTGGAAACCAAAAACGTTGTCGCCCATTTCAACGAATGGATGCTGGGTATGGGCGCGTTGTACATAAAGAAGAATGTGCCGAAAATCGCGACGGTGTTTACCACCCACGCCACTACCGTGGGGCGATCCATCGCCGGAAACCATCTTCCGCTCTACGACAACCTGAAAACGTACAGCGGCGATCAGATGGCGCGTCAGTTGAATATCGTCGCCAAACATTCCATCGAGAAGCTCGCGGCGCAAAACGTGGACTGCTTCACTACCGTGAGCGACATTACGGCGCAGGAATGTGCGCAGTTTTTCCATCGCCGCCCCGAAGTAACGCCCAACGGTTTCGAAAAAGATTTCATTCCCAAGGGCGAGGCGCACAAGGAAATGCGCAAAAAAGCGCGGCAAAACCTTTTGCGCGTGGCGGAACTCGTTACGGGACATTCCATACACAAAGATGCGTTGTTCGTCTCCATTAGCGGACGATACGAATACAAAAACAAGGGCATAGACGTGTTCATCGAAGCGATGAACCAAGTGCGGAAAACCCCTCAGATCACGAAGGATGTCGTTGCTTTCATTATGGTTCCCGCGTGGATCGAAGGACCGCGCACCGACTTGCAGAAAGAGCAGAAAAACGGAACGCCGAAGAAAAAAAAAGGGAAACCCTTGTCGGGCGATCCCTTTACCACGCACAAACTGCAGGATCCGTCGCACGATCCGGTTCTCAACCACCTGAGCTACCTCGGTTTCGGCAATTCGAAGAAGGAACACGTGAAAATAATTTTCGTGCCGTCCTACCTCAACGGCGACGATGGCATTTTCAATATGGACTATTACGAAATGCTCATCGGAATGGACTTGACGGTTTTTCCGTCCTACTACGAGCCTTGGGGCTACACCCCCCACGAGAGTGTCGCTTTCTCGGTGCCCACCGTTACCACCTCCTTGGCGGGATTTGGCTTGTGGGCAAAGAAAATCGCCAATGAGAAAGGCCTCAGCGACGGTTTCGAAGTGATTTCCCGCGACGACGCCAACCAATACGAAGTGGTTCAGGAAATTGCGTCGCTGATTTACGATTTCTCGCTGAAAAGCGTGGAACAGATCACGCTCTTGCGCGGTTGCGCCTTGAAACTGTCCGGCAAATGCGATTGGAAACATTTCATCGGCTACTACAAAGACGCATACAGCAAGGCTTTGCACAATTCTTTCGTCAGGTTGTCGAAGCCCCATAAACTCAATGGCGAATAAAAATGTGCGTTGAAATTTAGAAGCTGTTTAAATTTTATATATTTGCACCATTACAATCTCTTAATTAAAAAAGTCCGATGAAAAAACAATGCTGTTATTCCCTCTTATCCCTTCTTTTAATCGCGTGTTCGGCAAAACAAGAATTGAGCGTCCTGCAAATCAATGCGTGGCACGGTGCATCAACCGTCCCCGGTGGTTTTAAGGGCTTGGTTGATATTGTGGTGCAGACGAACCCCGACATTGTCCTGCTTTGCGAGATTCAAGCCCCCGACGGCAGCAACGTGGTGGATCGCTTGGTGGACAGCTTGCAGACGCTGGGCAAAACCTATTATGGACAGAAGGGGGGTACCGGGCTGATTTCGAAATACAAAATAGACGAGCAGACGTTGTGTTGCGCTTCCGACGTTCAGGGGGCGATGGTAAAAAGCCGTATTTCCGTGGGCGGACACACCCTGCTTGCCTATTCCGCCCACCTCGACTACACCCACTACGAATGTTACCTTCCGCGTGGGTATAGCGGGACGAGCTGGAAAAAGATAGAATCGCCGGTGCGCGACGCCGATTCGGTGCTGAGGGCTAACCGGCTGTCGCAAAGGGACGAAACGATAGCGGCGTTTATCGAAGATGCCAAAAACGAAATCGGCAAGGGAAACCTCGTTTTGATGGGGGGGGATCTCAACGAGCCGTCGCACCTCGATTGGCAAGCCGACACCAAGAATCTCAGGGATCACAACGGAGTGGTTATCAATTGGGATTGTTCCCTTATGCTCGCCGATATGGGAATGGTGGATGCGTACCGGGAAAAATATCCCGATGCGGTTGAATACCCCGGATTTACCTTTCCGGCAGGGAACCGCGATGCCGAACTCAACAAACTCGCGTGGGCTCCCGAAGCGGACGAAAGGGACAGGATAGATTTCATCTATTATTATCCGAATCCCCATTGGACGCTGAAAAGCGCGTCGATTGTGGGACCGGAAGAAACCGTTTTGAGGGGGAAAATCCAAGCGAAGGATTCCGAAGACGCCTTCGTTGTGCCGCTCGGCGTTTGGGCTACCGATCACAAGGGCAATTTGGCGGTATTTACCATTAGAGATAGGGAAAAATGAAGAAAAGGGTAAAAATAGAACTTGTTATTGTCATTACGTTTAATAAAACATTTCGTTAAAATTTTACAGCTTCTAAGCATTATAATTATATCGAACTCACGTTAAAATCCAGCAAATCGTGTCGCGCAAAAAACAGGCAACAGGCGTACTTGGAGTTTGACCCCTTCGATTTCGTCATTGCGAGCCATAGGCGAAGCAATACAGTCCATTGATTATCACTGGATTGCTTAGGGCGAAACGCCCTCGCAAGGACGGCTCCGCGACTTTTGAAACAGCCTCTATTCTTGGACGACACACCGGACCGGCATTCCGGCGGCGCGAAAGTAAGCGTAATACGGATGTAAGGCATTCCAGGAGACGTTCAGACAGCGCGCGTCGCCCTGACTGGACACTGAACTGCTCCAGTAGAGGCCGTTGCGGACCATCGCATTATAGGCGAACCCGCCGACCTGAATATAGATCCCCGTCGCGGGGAAAAAGTTAGCAGTACTGCCAAACTTTCCGCCCTTCGATATGAGAGTGTAGGTGCCGTGATGATCAGTCAATTGTGGACTACTCCCCGGCCAATCTTCACTACCCGTGGGTTCCCGAGTCCAACCGGATACTCCTATAGGAGTATAGGAAAGAATCCAGTCATTAATCGCCGGCCCAAATTCTATACACCGAGGTAGGCGATAGTAAACCCGTGTGCCACTGCTGGCATCGGTAAAGGTTTGTGTTTCCGATATGTACCGGCAGATATCGCCTACACAATCAGCATAATGCGATGTACCCAAATCCGTAATTTCACTGCCGTTATAGTTTGTAAAAGGAGCAGAGCTACTGGGAGCATTGTTAACATACGGCCAGCGTTTACTGGAATAATCGTCCCAAGAGGAATCCCCGGCATAAGGAATCGAATCCCAAGCAACGCTGCCTGCTCTATTAGTTGTTTCTGTCCAAACCTTGGCAAAAGTCGCCACATTTGTCTTCTCCCAACTACTCGATGCCGGAGAAGCGGCTGTGTAGGTGGGTACATAAATAGGCGTACCATCCGTCCCCGGACCGGAAACCGCCCTCAGTCCGGAGTAAACGTTCTGCCATGCCGGCGAAACCCCGATCAACGACCCCCATTTGAAAAAGACGCCCTGGTAACTCTGGGCATTTGCTTTTATTATCCCCGCACTCCCATAATCGCGGGAAGGATCGGCGCTGTAAGGTTCAAATGTCAGTCTGTTATTGATATCATCCCAGTAAATATTGCTCGACGCAAACTTCACTGTCTTAAACTTCAAGGTCAAGGTGTAGCTTTTACCCCCTTCGAGGGTTGTGCCCGGAAAATTAGCCCAGGTAACACGATGGGGCGACTTTATCTCTGCAATAGCCTGCAGGGTCAAAGCTCTCACATTCACACGAAGATACAGATTTCCATTATCCGTGAACAGCTTTTGAGCATTACTCTGCTGACTTGTACTGGCTGTCATTGGCGACGGCCACGAAACCCACTCAGTCGTTATGGAATCTTTTACAGCGGTCTTAGCTGTGCTGCCGTTATAATTCATTTTTACTTTAAAATTAGGCGCTATACGAATACTGTTGGCGGCTATAGCCGTAATCTCACAGCCTTCGTTATAACTGTAATCCGCAACCAGTGTTACTTCGCTGTACTTGTGCGTTAGCGTAATCGACAGTATTGCATCATCCTCATCCTCGATGGTTTTGGTTTCCGACCAGTACAGCAAGTCCGTTCCATTTGTTGGCGCTGTCCAAAAGGAGGGAGTGTTGCCTACCGACAGGTTGGTCGTAGTCGGCACACTGTCTGCCGAGTTTAGCGATACGCAGATAAAATCGTAGGTTTCGCCTTGGGTAACCATGAAATCGGGATCTTCAGTAGCGCTGCCGACATAGTCTTTGTGGGATACGTATTGATGGTTCTCATCAAGCACAATAACCCGGTACTTTTTATCGGAACCCAAGGGCGTTGTTGCCCGGAGTTGAGAGGGTGGACTTGGCGCCAAATGCATTTCCAGCATCAGGCCGTCGCCAAGGGCTATGGTAGTCGTCACGCTTTCATCATCCTTGCCGGACGATCGTGTCAGTGATTCCGTATTCCTTTCATTGATCCCTTCTATACGAATCGTTAGCGGTATCTGTGCTCCGCTTCCCTTTTTTCCTTTAACGAACTCCTCTTTTTCACAGGACGATAACAACGATACCATTCCACACAAGAGCAGGACAATGACAGTCAAATATCCTGCATAATGTACTATCGACAAACTTTCTTCTTTTCTTTTCATCTTCTTTCTTTTTTTGTTTAATACGTTTTTTACTTCTTAACTCTTAGTTCTTAACTCTTAGTTCTTAGTTTTTAGCTCTTAGTTCTTAGTTTTTAGTTCTAATACAACCAAATATTACTCTCACCGTTATCGCCGGTGCTAAAGTCTTCTACATTAATATCATGATCGTAATTGATTAGGCGATTCGTTGCGGTTATGGTGCCTTCCAACTCTACACGGTAAACGGATACCGCAGGGGATACATAAGTCTTTCTTTTCATCCTTTTTTGTTTTTTTATTTGACATTAATTTTTTTCTGTTCTTCGCGCTTTGATTTTTTAACCGCAAAGGCGCAAAGGGGCGCGAATTTTTTGTGCCGTCTGGCACAATCTGTTGGTAGAAACCACAAACATCAATTGCCTCCCTTCTCCGTCCCATGCGGTGCGGATTTGGTAACCGGATTGATTCCGCTTTTTGTTCAAAGTGATAAGGGCTAATCTGTTGGCTTTATCAATGCTTCCGTTTTCCTCATCGGCTACCGTCCCTGAAACGCTTACCGTTTGGGCTGTCGCTATGCCTATCCCCAAAGAGAACACGCACATCATACACAATAGGAATGCTTTCTTTTTCATAATTCTTGTAGCCGATCGCCGCCTTATTTCCATAATTTTATGCAAAGCAAAAGAAAAAAAAACGCTTATTAACTACGGAAAATGATACAAAAACTGTGTAAAATGATATTTAACGTTAAAATGGACGGAAAGACGGAAGAATAATTAAGAACTAAGAACTAAGAACTAAAAACTAAAAACTAAAAATGGATAATTGAGAATTGGGGATAATTTGCTAATATGCTAATATGCTAATGGGGGTCGTCATTGCGTGTTTGGCACGCAATCCCCTAAAAATAAGGTTTTTCGGTCCTGCCGAATTTGTAATTCGCTTTTCTATCCTATTTTTACGCTGGTTTTTATGTTGCGTATATCGTTGAATATCTGTATCTGTTGTTGAAATACAAAAATTCCTGCACGGCATATCGGAACATTAGTTTCGAGCGCGAGGCATACAAAAACGAAACCGATTTGGGCTATCTGCAAGGGGGGCAGTACAAAAAGACGGATTACGAATGTTAAACCGCACAACCGTAATCCGCTTCAAAACAAAAAATGAGCGTTTCACTCTTCTTTTTCCTTCGCCGGCAGGGGCGGTATCGGCTCTTCGTCAATCGTGAAAACGATGGGCAAGAGGCATTTCACATTAACCTTTTCGCCGTTGTTGCTGCCGGGTGTCCATCGGGGCATAACGCTCAATACGCGGATTGCCTCGTTGTCGAGCGAGGGCGACAAGCCCTTCACAATCTCGATATTGGAAATTTTGCCGTCCTGCGCCACGATGAATGAGCAGAGGATGCTTCCTTGTATCCCTTCTTGCAGGGCGTCGCGTGGATACGAAATTTTCTCGGCGAGGAACTTAGATAATTCGGCTTCGCCCGCCGGATATTGCGGCATCTGATCCACGATGCTGTAAATATCGTTGTTCTCAATGAACTCTTTGTCGGTTTTCGCTATCGCGGTTTGATAGGTTTTGCGCGGTGCACTCCCTGCTTTCTTGTTCAGTCTGAAGTACATAGGCACGAATGTTTTTGCACGCACGATTTCGCCTTTGTATTTGGCGGGTTGCCACGGCGGCATGGATTTGATGATGCGCAAGGCTTCCTCGTTCAGCAGGGGGTCGGCGCGGTGCATCAACTCGAAGTTCGACAGCGTGCCGTCTTTTTCCACGATGAAGTTATAAACCACAAGACCCTGTTTGTTGTCCCGTGCCGCTTCGGGCGGGTATTTCAGCGAGCGGGATATAAAGGTAGTCATTGCGTTCGATCCGCCCGTGAAAAAGGGATCGATGTCGGGATTTTCAACTACTTTCTCCCCCGTTGTTTTTTGCGCCGACGCCGTGGAAAAGCTAAACGCTTGCAACAATAGAAATCCAGCCGTAAATAGGGCGGTGGCGGTTGGAGTTATGCCTATTCTTTTCATATATTTTTTTTATTTTGCAAAGATATAAAAAAATGAGAAAACCATCCTGCGTTTGTTTTGTAAAATGAGGGGGGATAGGTTCATTAATGTTAATAATCATCATCTCGGAACAACAACCTTATTCATTTCTCGCAAAAAAGCACTATCTTTGCACCCTCAAAAAAAATTGAGAAGCTGTTTAAATTTTACAGCTCATCTTTTTATCGCTATTTTAAGATGGATTTTTTGCTTTTCAGTTGAAGATTTAGCGGGCTAAATCGAGAATGGGAAGTGAAAAATACGCTTGAAAGAGCAGAAAAAAGTAGCTGAAAACAGTTTCTAAGGCATATAATAAAAGATTTCGTTAAAATTTAAACAGCTTCTGAAATGCAAAAAATCAGGAATATCGCCATCATAGCCCACGTCGATCACGGGAAAACCACGCTTGTGGACAAAATGCTTCTTGCGGGGCATCTCTTCCGCGATAATCAACAAACCGAAGACTTAATCCTCGACAGCAACGACTTAGAGCGCGAACGTGGCATCACTATCCTTTCCAAAAACGTGTCGATTCGTTACAACGACGTAAAAATAAACATTATCGACACCCCCGGACACGCCGATTTCGGCGGGGAAGTGGAACGTGTGCTCAATATGGCGGACGGCTGTCTGTTGGTGGTGGACGCTTTCGAGGGACCGATGCCGCAAACCCGTTTCGTGTTGCAAAAAGCCTTGGAAATCGGCTTGAAGCCGATATTGGTTATCAACAAGGTGGACAAGCCCAACTGCCGTCCCGAAGAGGTGCAGGAAGCGGTTTTCGATTTGATGTTCAGCCTCGAAGCCACCGAAGATCAATTGGATTTCCCGACAATCTACGGCTCTGCCAAGCAGGGTTGGATGTCGGACGATTGGCGCAAGCCCTCTGACAACATACTGCCCCTGCTCGATGCCATTATCCAATACATTCCTGCCCCGAAAATGCGCGAAGGTGCGCCTCAGATGCTGATTTCCTCGCTCGATTATTCCAATTATGTGGGGCGCATCGCCGTCGGGCGCGTTCATCGCGGAATGATACAGCCCAACAAGGACTACGCGCTGTCGAAGCGCGACGGGAGCATCGTCAAAATCCGCATCAAGGAAGTTGATGTTTTCGAGGGGCTTGGGCGCACGAAGGTGGATAACGTAACGTCGGGCGATATTTGTGCCCTTGTCGGCATCGAGAATTTTGAAATCGGGGATTCCATTACCGATTTGGAAAAACCCGAACCGCTCGATCCGATTGCGGTGGACGAACCCACGATGTCGATGCTTTTTACCATCAACAACTCGCCGTTTTTCGGGCAGGACGGGAAATATATCACCTCGCGCCACATTTACGAACGCTTGCTGCGCGAGTTGGACAAAAACCTCGCCTTGCGCGTAGAGCCGACTGACAGTGCCGATTCGTGGATTGTCTATGGGCGCGGTGTGTTGCACCTCTCGATACTGATTGAAACGATGCGGCGCGAAGGTTATGAATTGCAAGTCGGACAGCCACAAGTGATTATCAAAGAAATAGGCGGCGAAAAGCACGAGCCTGTCGAGCAACTCACGGTAAACCTGCCGGAAGAGTACGCGAGCAAAATCATCGACGTCATCACGCGCCGCAAAGGGGAAATGCAGTCGATGGAAAGCAAAAACGATCGTATGCACATTGAGTTTACGATTCCCTCGCGCGGAATCATCGGGCTGAACAATATCGTGCTGACGCTTTCGGCAGGGGAAGCGATTATGGCGCACCGTTTCCTCGAATTTCAGCCGTGGAAAGGCGTCATCGAAAAACGGCAGAACGGTTCCATCATCGCCGGGGAATCGGGCAACGCCTTTGCCTACGCACTCGACAAATTGCAGGATCGCGGCAAATTTTTCATCGAGCCGCAAACCGATGTCTATGCCGGGCAGGTGGTTGGCGAGCATAGCAAAGAGGGCGATTTGGTGGTAAACGTAACCAAATCGAAAAAACTGACGAATGTGCGTGCGTCGGGTAGCGACGACAAGGCGCAACTTGCACCCCCCGTTGTTTTCAGCCTCGAAGAGGCTCTCGAATACATTAAAGAGGACGAATACGTGGAAATTACCCCGAAGGCGATGCGCATTCGCAAAATTTTCCTCGACGAGAACGATCGCAAACGCTTGGCGAAGAAAACGCTTGATTAGCCGTAAACGTCTTTTTGTTGGGAAAAAGGCGAAAAAAGTAAATGGGAATACCTATAATAAGAAGCGGAGAACAGTTTCTAAGGCATATAATAAACTAGTTCGTTAAAAATTAAACAGCTTCTAAACTATTTCGTTAAATTTTAAACAATTTCTCACGAGTTTTTGACTATTTAAACCAAAATTCGTATCTTTGCAAGAAATTTAGAAGCGGTTTAAATTTTACAGCTGATCTTTTTTATCGCTGTTTCAAGATGGATTTTTTGCTTTTCAGTTGAAGATTTAGCGGGCTAAATCGAGAAAGGAAAGTGAAAAAGACGCTTAAAAGAGCAGAAAAAAGAAGCGGAGAACAGTTTCTAAGGCATATAATAAAATATCGTTAAAATTTAAAAAGTTTCTTAGGTTATCAGGTTGCCGTCCTTGACGAAATTACGGTTAATATATTGACACTCAACTTACAATTTAATTAATAAGAATATGATTATCCGATCAAGTTATTCAAATACTCCGGTTTGGCATGAAATTCATGTCCGTTCGGTATTGCCGAAAGAATTGGAACCATTGGAAGAAGTAGCCCGCAATTTGTGGTGGGTATGGAACGAAAAAGCCAAGGATTTGTTCGAGGCTATTGACGCGGAAAAATGGGAAAAAAGCGATAAGAACCCCGTCGTGTTGTTGCAAAGCCTCACGTCGGAACGCACGGACGAGATCGTCCAAAATGCAGAAATGATGCAGCGGATAAAAGACGTTTACGCATCGTTCCGCAACTATATGGACATCCCGATGAACGCCAAGCGTCCGAGCATCGCCTATTTCAGCATGGAATACGGTTTAACCTACGTCTTGAAAATCTATTCGGGCGGTTTGGGTATTTTGGCAGGGGACTATCTGAAAGAGGCAAGCGACAGTTGCGTGGATATGACGGCTGTCGGTTTCCTCTACCGTTTCGGGTATTTCACGCAAAGCCTTTCCGTTGAAGGACAGCAGATTGCCAATTACGAGGCACAAAACTT
The DNA here is from genome assembly GCA_031269865.1 of Dysgonamonadaceae bacterium. Classification (GTDB taxonomy): domain Bacteria; phylum Bacteroidota; class Bacteroidia; order Bacteroidales; family Dysgonomonadaceae; genus JAISUH01. The sequence continues at coordinate 10,836 of JAISYO010000093.1, forward strand.
CGGCAACCTGCCCATCACTCAGTTGTTGGACGAAGAAGGGAAACCCTTGATTCTCGAAGTGCCTTTCCACGATCGCGTCGTCTATTCCAACATTTGGAAGGTGGCGATCGGGCGCATCAACCTTTTTTTGATGGATACGGACATCAGCCTGAACAGCGAATTTGATCGCACCATCACCCACCAACTTTACGGCGGCGATTGGGAAAACCGCATGAAACAAGAGTTTCTGCTCGGCGTTGGCGGTATCCTTCTGCTGAAAAAATTGGGCATCAAAAAAGACGTGTACCACATGAATGAGGGGCACGCCGCCCTTATCAACGCGCAACGCCTTCTCGATTACGTGCGTGAAGACAAGCTGTCGTTCAATCAGGCGCTCGAAGTTGTTCGCGCTTCCTCGCTCTACACCGTCCACACGCCGGTTCCGGCGGGGCACGACTATTTCGAGGAAAGCCTCATCGGGAAATACATGGGACCGCTCGTGCAGCAAATCGGAATTTTTTGGCAGCAATTTATGGATATGGGGCGCGAAAACCCCGGCACAAACGAGAAATTTTCCATGAGCGTGTTTGCTTTGAACACGGCGCAAGAGTCCAACGGCGTGAGCGAATTGCATGGCAAAGTTTCGCGGGATATGTTCCAACCCGTTTGGAAAGGGTATTTCCCGGAAGAACTGCACGTGAGTTTCGTAACCAATGGCGTACACCTGCCCACCTGGGCAACGTCCTCAGTGAAATGTCTTTACGAGAAACATTTCGACAAGACTTTCTATGCCGACGAGTCGAACCCCGCCATTTGGAACAAGATTTACGACGTGAGCGACGATGAACTTTGGGCTTTGCGTATGCACCTCAAAAACAAGTTGGTGGACTATATCCGCAACGAATTTAAAGACGGTTGGTTGAAAAACCAAGCCGATCCGTCGCGCATCGTAACGGTCTTGGAAGAGCTGAACCCCAACGCGCTGCTCATCGGTTTCTCTCGCCGTTTCGCCACCTACAAACGCGCCCATTTGCTGTTTACCGATCTCGATCGGTTGGCAAAAATCGTGAACAACCCCAAACACCCGGTGCAATTCATTTTTGCAGGGAAAGCGCACCCTGCCGATGGCGGGGGGCAAGGACTGATCAAACAGATTGTTGAGATTTCGCGCCGCCCCGAATTTTTGGGGAAAATCATCTTCCTCGAAAACTACGATATGCGTTTGGCGAAACGCTTGGTTTCCGGCGTGGACATTTGGCTGAACACCCCAACCCGTTTGCAAGAGGCGTCGGGGACGTCGGGCGAGAAAGCCGAGATGAACGGCGTGCTGAACCTTTCCGTCCTCGACGGTTGGTGGTACGAAGGCTACAAAGAAAAAGCCGGTTGGGCGCTGACAGCCAAAAAAACATACGAGAACCCAATGTTCCAAGACGAGTTGGACGCCTCATTCATCTATTCCCTGTTGGAAAATGAAATCGTTCCGCTTTATTACGCCACCAACAGCAAGGGGTATTCGAGCGAATGGATTCAATACATCAAAAAATCCATCGGCGAAATCGCCCCGCACTTTACCACAAAGCGCATGATGGACGATTATTTCGATCGTTTCTACGTGAAACTCGCCAAGCGTTCCAAATTCTTGAAAGAAAACAATTTTGCGAAGGCAAAGGAACTCGCCGCGTGGAAAGAAGAAACGGCGTCGAAATGGGATTCCTTCGAGGTGGTAAAAATTGAATTTAACCCCAACCAGAAGGTAAAACTTAAAAATCAGGGAAGTACGGTTTACGGAAGGGTAGTAATCGACAAGAAAGAGTTGGCTTGCGATTTGGGTGTTGAATGTGTCGTGGTTGATTTTAATCAGACGACAAACCGTCCCGAATTTCTTGAATCCTACCAGTTTGACTTGGTAAAACAAGAAGGCTCGCTGCTCTATTTCGAAACGAAAAAAGCCCTCAACGATCCGGGAACGCACCAATACGGGTTGCGCGTATTCCCGAAGAACCCCGATCTGCCGCACCGCATGGATTTCGCCTACCTGCGTTGGATTGAGTAGGAAACGCGAATCGCTTTCTGCCCCCGCGGTAGAAAAAAAATTCGCTTGCGCCTTCGATAGTTGATGTTTTTTAACTATCGAAGGCGCAACGTTTTTGTTAAGACTGCATCTATTGGGAAAAACGAAGGACTAAACCGTTAAAAGAAAAAAGTACCTGTTAAATAAAAACCGAATTATAGTATGAAATCTTGCGTAAAACTATTTCCAATCTTTGCTTTAAGCGCTGCAGTTTTCGTTTCCTGCGAAAAATCGCCCAATTCAACCGAGCAGCCCGAACCCATCAAAATTGAATTGAACGCTGCGCAGACACGGATTTTGCAGTCCGACAAAAATTTCGCCTTCGATTTCTTTTCCAAGATTTTTGCAGGGGAAGACAAAAATTTCATGGTTTCGCCTTTCAGTTTGAGCATGGCATTGTCCATGACGTGGAACGGTGCGGACGGCGAAACCAAAACCGCCATGAAACAAGCGTTGGGCTTGGGCGGCTTCGCCGATGGGCAAGCCAACGAATACTTCAAAAAAATGAAGGACGCTTTGTTGAAAACCGATCCTTCCACCAAACTCGCCATCGCCAATTCCGTTTGGACGAACAAAAATATCGCCATCAAACCCGGTTTCCTTTCGCTAAACAATGCCTATTACAATGCCTCAGCCCAAGCCGTGGATTTTGGCGACGCCAAAACGCTGGGCAGAATCAACCAATGGGCGTCGGACAATACCGAAGGACTGATTAAGAATGTGTTGGAAAAAACGAGCATCGATGATTTAATGTACCTCTTGAACGCCATTTATTTCAAAGGGATTTGGACGTCGCGGTTCGACAAGAAAAACACTTCGGATATGCCTTTCACTTCCGAAAACGGCAAATCGAAGGACGTTCCGATGATGAAACAAACCGCCTCGTTCAACTACACAGAGGACGAAACACTGCAAGCCATACAGCTTCCGTATGGAAACCAAGCATTTAGCATGGTGGTGCTACTTCCGCAAGAAGGGAAGAAGTTGCAGGACCTGATTGCCGCGACGCAATCGAACGATTATTGGGAAGGCTTGAAATCGGGCATGAGGGACACGAAAGTGAACCTGTTTCTTCCCAAATTCAAAACGGAATACAAAAAACGGCTGAACGACGTATTGGAAAGCATGGGAATGGGTATCGCTTTTACCCCGGCCGCCGATTTTTCCAAGATGTCGGACTTTCCGGCGGCGATCGCATTCGTTGATCAAATTACCTACATCAACACCGATGAAGAAGGCACCGAGGCAGCCGCCGTTACGGTGGTTGGAATGGAACTAATCTCGGCTAACCCCTCGCTAACCGTATCGTTCAGAGCCGACAAGCCGTTTATCTACCTCATTCAAGAAAATTCTACCGGGGCAATCCTGTTCATGGGCGCGGTAAGGAATTTCGAGTGAAATTGATCGAACAGTATTAGAAGCTGTTTAAATTTTACAGCTTCTTATTACCAAACATAAAAAAAGAGAATAGTTCTCATATTTATTTAATTCATTAATTCATTAAATTACACAGTCATGAAAAAATTATTTTTTACTCTTGCGATTATTGGCGCGTGTTCATTGTGGTTCTCATGCGCAGACGATGGAAATGGTCCGGAAAACACGGACTTTAGCCCCCCTTCCGAAGCAGCTTTTCAAAAAATGCGCAGCGATTATCTCGCCTCTATTACAAAGAAAACAGTCTTTGACGCCGCCGCCGGAACCAGTTTTACTTCCGATAAGGGCGTGCTTGTGAACATTGACGGCGGTTGCTTGTACGATGAGCTGGGCAACGCGATTACCGGTAATGTTGATTTGTCATACACCGAACTTTTCGACGCGGGTTCTATGGTAATCGCCGACAAACCGTTGGTTGGTAAAGGGGTTGTTGATGGCAAGAATGGCAATTGGCCCTTGGTTACCGGAGGCGAATTTAACATTGTTGCTTCTCAAAACGACAAAAAATTGAATGGATGCCGGCTTAGATTGGATGTGCCGGGAAACCTGACTGATGCGGTACTGCCTGACGGAGAACAAATGACGGCTTGGACTGCCGTAGAAGATGGAGACTCCTTCACTTGGGAAGAAAGTGATGGAGACAAAGAAGCGTGGGTTGGACGCGGAGAAAACAGTGGCGTTGGGAACTCATACTTCTGCTCTTTTCCTTTTGGTTGGACAAATATCGACTGGCTTTACAGTTTGCCCGGTACAAAAACTTCACTTTGCGTGAAAGTACCAACTGGTTTTACCAATAAGAATGCCGCAGTGTTTGCCGCATACGTGGATATGCCAGCTACACTTGCCCTTTTCGATGTGTATGTGTCGGAAGGGGAAGGCGCACCCTTCTTCACGGAACATACCGGGGTTGCGCCGATTGGTTACCAGATGTATATCATTTTCATCTCTCTCGATGAGAAAACAGATACCGTCATTTACTCGATGAAGAAGGTTACTGTTGAAGACGGGAAGTTCATTCGCTTCGAACAGGCAGATTTGAAAACGGCAAGTTTGAGTACGGTCGTCGGTCTTATCAACAATTTTGTAAAATAAATTCTGAAAACGTGTTTTGCAGGGGGCTGTCTCAAAAGCGAGGCAGCCCCTTGTTTTGTTCAATGCGTCCAACGTTCAATTACGAATTAACGCTTGGAAGTTCGGGTGTTTGAAACAATATGCTAATTTGCTAATAAAGGTTTTCCGTCATTGCGGGCTTGACCCGCAATCCCCTAAAACCTCATTCCCAACCTAATTTTATAAACAACACAGCCTCGGTAGCAATGGAATCACACCCCACCCCAACCTCATTGCTTCATTGCCCCCCTCTCTTTGAGGAGAGGGATCGGGGGGGAGGACAAGTGTCGTCCCGTCAGGGGACGTGATATTGGTAGAAACGATAAAAACCCCCTTTACG
>JAISYO010000100.1 GCA_031269865.1 Dysgonamonadaceae bacterium
CTCGTCACATCCTGGGGCTGGAGAAGGTCCCAAGGGTTGGGCTGTTCGCCCATTAAAGTGGCACGCGAGCTGGGTTCAGAACGTCGTGAGACAGTTCGGTCTCTATCTATCGTGGGCGCGGGATATTTGCGAAGCCCCGACACTAGTACGAGAGGACCGTGTCGGACGGACCGCTGGTACGCCGGTTGTTCCGCCAGGAGCACCGCCGGGTGGCTAAGTCCGGGCAGGGATAAGCGCTGAAAGCATCTAAGCGCGAAGCCTGCTTCAAGATGAGATATCCACATAAGGGTGGTCGGAGACCACGACCTCGATAGGCCGCAGGTGTAAAGGCGGCGACGCCACAGCCGAGCGGTACTAATCGCCCGAGAACTTTCCCCCCCCGCGGCAAGCGGCCGGGGGCGCGGCGGAGTCCGCGGCGCGCGGGCGCTTCGTTCGGCGGACGCTCTTTTTCTTCTTTCCTCACGTCAAAAACACATATTGGGCGGCTATGGCGCCGGGGCCCCACCTCTTCCCATCCCGAACAGAGAAGTTAAGCCCGGACGCGCCGATGGTACTGCGAACAGTGGGAGAGTAGGTGGCCGCCGAAATCACGACCCCCCGGGCCCGAAGAGGCTCGGGGGGTTTTTTTGTTGTGCAAAGGCAATACAATTGCCACCGGGCGTTGCGGTTAAGCGGTGCCGAAATCGCGTTGGAAAAGCCGTTGGACGATGCAAGCGCGTCCTAAAAACACTCCGCTAACTATTTTTATTATCTTCAATTCTTTGAATGCGTGCAGAATTAGTATCTTTGCCCCCAAATTGGTAAAGATAGGCTTTGCACCGCCTTTGCCCCCAAATTTTCACGAAAACCGACGATATTGGATTTCCAATTGTTACATACCGCTTCGAAATCGGCTGCACGCGCAGGATTGATAACTACCGATCACGGCAGGGTGGAAACGCCTGTTTTTATGCCCGTGGGTACGGCTGGCTCGGTAAAAGCCGTTCAAGTGTATGAGTTGACGGATGATATAAAGGCGCAGATTATCCTTGGGAACACCTACCATTTGTACCTTCGTCCCGGATTGGAAATTTTGGGACGAGCCGGTGGGCTGCATAAATTTAATGGATGGAACAGCCCGATTCTGACGGACAGCGGTGGTTTTCAGGTTTTCTCATTGACTGACAGCCGGAAAATCAGCGCGGAAGGCGTTGAGTTTCGTTCGCACATCGACGGCTCTAAACATTTTTTTTCGCCCGAAAAAGCGATTGATATACAACGTGTTATCGGGTCGGACATCGTGATGGCTTTCGACGAGTGTACGCCGGGCGACGCCGATTACGCCTACGCGAAGAAATCGCTCGACTTGACGGAAAGCTGGCTCGATCGTTGCCTTGCGCGAGTGAAGGAAACAGAATGTCCGCACGGCTATCGGCAGACGTTATTCCCGATAGTGCAGGGCTGCGTTTATCCCGACTTGCGACGGCGTGCCGCCGAAAACGTGGCGGAAAAGGGCGCGGACGGCAACGCCATCGGCGGATTGGCGGTGGGCGAGCCGACTGAGAAAATGTATGAGATGGTGGAACTCGTGAACGAAATCCTGCCGAAAGACAAGCCTCGCTACCTGATGGGCGTGGGGAAGCCCGAAAACCTGCTGGAAGCCATCGATCGCGGGGTGGATATGTTCGACTGCATCATGCCCACGCGAAACGGGCGCAACGGACAGATTTTCACGAAAAACGGCGTGATGAATATGCGCAACGAACAGTGGAAAAACGATTTTTCCCCCATCGAGGCGGACGGCGCATCGGTCGTGGATAGGCTTTACAGCAAGGCTTACCTGCGCCATTTGATTACGGCGAACGAGATTTTGGGCTTGCAAATCGCATCGGTGCACAACCTCGCGTTTTACGTGTGGCTGGTGCAGGAAGCGCGGAAACACATTTTGGCGGACGATTTTCCTGTTTGGAAATCGACTATGTTAGAGAGTGTTACGAGAAAACTTTGAGGAAAACAACAATGAAGAAACTGAAAAACCCCTTGATCGGGATTCTGGACTGGTACATTATCAAGAAGTTTTTGGGGACATACGTCTTTATGATCGTCCTCATTATGTCCATATCGGTGGTTTTCGACATCAATGAGAAAATTGACAAATTTATGACGAACAATGCGCCGCTCAAAGACATCATCTTCGACTACTACATCAATTTCATTCCCTACTACGCCAATTTGTTCAGCCCGCTTTTCGTTTTCATTGCCGTCATCTTCTTTACCTCGAAATTGGCTAATAATTCCGAAATCATTGCGATGCTTTCCAACGGCATCAGTTTCAGACGCTTGCTGAAACCCTATATGATTTCGGCGGCGGTTATCGCCATATTCGCTTTTGTGTTTGGCGGTTACATCATTCCGAAAGCGAATAAGATACGCATTGATTTCGATGAGAAATACATCAGCACGAAAGGAAAGAAAACCGGCGATCGCGAGATTCAATTCAAATTGTCGGACAGCACGGTGGTTTATTTTGGCAGTTTCGACTTGAAGACGAAAAAAGGCTACGATTTTTCCATTGATCGCTTCGACAGCCTCAAACTTGTGTCGCGATTGACTGCCAAATCCGTGCAGTATCATTCCAATTACGACTGGGAAATAGAGGATTATCGAATCCGTGAGTTCAACGGGTTGATTGAAACGATAACGAAGGGGGAAAAAATCGACACCGTGATGCAGATTGTGCCCGACGATTTTGTGATTGCCAAAACCGATCAGCAGATGATGACTACCCCCGAACTCGGACATTACATCGAAACGCAGTCCAAGCGCGGGATCGGCAACATACAGGCTTTCGACATCGAGCTACATTCGCGCTACGCATCTGTTTTTTCGGCGTTTATCCTCACGCTGATAGGGGCTTCGCTCTCAGCCCGGAAAGTGAAGGGGGGGGGTATGGGCGTGAATATCGGACTTGGGTTGGTGCTGAGTATGGCGTATATTCTTTTTATGACTGTCAGCTCGTCGTTTGCCGTGCGGGGGACGATGAGCCCCTTTGTCGCGGCGTGGATTCCCAATATCTTCTTCGCCGGGATAGCCTTGTATCTTTACTGCAAAGCGCCGAATTAAAGGGGGCTTCAAGAATTATGCAAAAAAGCACTACGATAATGTTCCAAAAAATCAAAATTTCTGAATTACAACCCAAAACCCAAAACTATTTTTCATCAAATGCTCACAATAGTTCATTGGTGGCATTATTCCATTAGTATTTCCAATTCTTAATCCGCTCAACCGCCTCTCGCGTGTTTTCGTGGCTGTTGAACGAGCTGAAACGGAAATAGCCCTCGCCGTTTTTTCCGAAACCCACGCCGGGTGTGCCCACCACAAGACATTCGTTGAGCAGGCGATCGAAGAAGCCCCACGAGTCGCCCGTACCGGCAGGGCATTGCACCCAAATGTAGGGGGCGTTGATTCCGCCATACACCGTCCAACCCTTCTGCTCAAGCCCGTTGCGAATCGTCTTTGCGTTTTCCATATAGTAGGCAACCAACGCCTTGGTTTCTTTCTGCCCTTCGGGCGAATAAACGGCTTCTGCGCCGCGCTGCACAATGTAGGGCGTTTCGTTGTATTTGGTGGACTGACGGCGTTTCCACAAGGCGTGAAGTGAGATTTTTTCGCCCTTGCCGTTTTTCGCCTTCAATGCCTTGGGCACCACCGTGTAACTGCAACGCAGCCCGGTAAACCCGGCGTTTTTCGAGAAGGAACGAAATTCTATCGCGCAGATTTCCGCGCCCTCGATTTCGAAAATAGAGTGGGGCACGTCGCTTTCGGTAATGAAGGCTTCGTAAGCCGCGTCGAAAAGGATCAGGCTCTCGTGTTCCCTCGCGTATTCCACCCATTTTTTCAGTTCGGCTTTTTTCATTACCGTGCCGGTGGGGTTGTTGGGGTAGCAGAGATATACCACGTCGATTTTTCGAGACGGGATTTCGGGAAGGAAGTTGTTGGCTGCGTTGCTCGCCAAGAAATGAATCTTGTCGCCCTGCCCGATGCGCATGATGTTGGTGTCGAGATACACCGGATACACGGGATCGGTAATGGCGACACTGTTGTCTTCGCCAAGAATGTCGCCGATATTCCCCGTGTCGCTTTTCGCGCCGTCGCTAACGAAAATTTCATCGGCGGCGATATTGATTCCGCGGCGTTGAAAATCGGTTCCCGCAATTTTTTCGCGAAGAAAATCGTAGCCCTGTTCCGGTCCGTAACCGCGAAAAGTGGCTTTCGCGCCCATTTCGTCTACCGATTTGTGCAGTGCCTCGATGACGGCGGGCGACAAGGGCAGGGTTACGTCGCCGATTCCCATACGGATAATTTTCGCGTCGGGGTGCGCCGCGGCATACGCCGATATTTTTTTACTGATTGTGCTGAACAGATAACTCTCGTTGAGTTGCTGATAATTTTCGTTGATTTGGAACATATTTGTTGAGAAATTAGAAATTAGAAGTTAGAAATAAGAAATTGGAAGTTAGAAGTTAGAAATTGGGAATATCGGCGATTTCGCCCTCAAACACAAATTCTGCCCCACCTGTCAGGTAAACCCGATTTTCTTGTTGCTTCCACTCGATTTCGAGTTCGCCGCCGCGCAGTTTCACGCTAACCTTCGGTTCGGTAAATCCGTTGAGGACGCTTGCCACCGCCGCCGCGCAGGCCCCCGTTCCGCAAGCCAAGGTTTCGCCGCTTCCGCGTTCCCAAACGCGCATTTTCAGCGTGTTGGGATTGATGACTTCAATAAATTCGGTGTTGGTGCGTTGCGGAAACGCGGGGTGGTTCTCAAATTGAGGTCCTACGGCTTCAATTTTCAAGTCGTCGATGCCCTTCATAAAAACCACGGCGTGGGGATTTCCCATCGACACGCAAGTGATGCGGTATTCCCTGCCATCGACAACGATAGGTTGATTGACGACTGAGGGCAAGCCGTTGTAAACAACCGGGATTTGTGCGGAATCCAATATCGCGGGTCCCATATCCACGCGCACGCTTGCGATAGTGCCCCGCGCTTCGTCTTTGAAGAGTTGCAGGTATTTGACGCCCGACTTCGTTTCGAGCGAAATTTCGGTTTTTGACGTCAGCCCCTTGTCGTGGACGAATTTTCCCACGCAGCGCGAGGCGTTGCCACACATTCCGGCTTCGCTGCCGTCGGCGTTGAACATACGCATCGAAAAATCCGCTGCCGCCGATTTTCCAATGAGGACGATGCCGTCGCCTCCAACACCGAAATGCCGGTCGCTCAGCAGGATAGATAGGGCTTTCGGGTTTTCGACAGGCTCTTCAAAGGTGTTGAAGTAAATGTAATCGTTGCCCGCGCCTTGCATTTTTGTAAACTTCATTGTATCTTCCGAGAAAAACTTCGTTTTATTTTTATGCAAAAATACGTCTTTTCGAGTTCTTGTCAAAAATAAAACGGAAAAACCCTCGCTTCGCCCCTCACGCGAAAATAAAATCATTTATTAAAAGCAAATAAATACAAAAAATAGTTGAATATATAAAAATATGTATTATCTTTGTAGGGTTCGAGCGAAGCGTTTTATCTAATTTTGGAAAATTCAGACGCGCTCTTCTTGGTAAAATAATGAAAAATAGGGTGTTACGCTCAATAAATGTGCGATATGCGTAAATATATTTCGGTTTCAATTTTGTCTTGTCTGCTGTTGCTTTCCGTTGTTTCTTGCGGAAAGGGACGGGGTATGCAGTTGCGCGGCGAAGTTTCCAACATCGACACGCCCTACGTACTCGTTTCCTATTCGTTGCACGACACGTTGAAGATTGACACGGTAAGCGTGGACAAGGACGGCAGGTTTTCTTACGCAAACCACATCGACACGCTGACTTCCTTTACCCTCTATTTCAACCGCTACGCCTCTTCGTCCGTTTTCTTCGCCGACAAGGATCAGAAGCTGACGATCAAGGGCGATGCCGATCTGCCTGATTTGATGGAAGTTCGGGGTAACGCCATCAACGAGGAACTGACTTCTTTCAAACAGCGAAACGCGGCTCTGCTCACGCAACGCGGACAGTTGCTGAACGATTTGATGCAAGCCGACACCGTGCCGGGCGGTTCAACCGTCCTGCCCACCAACGAAAAAATGGCGCAAATCAATGCCTTCAACCACGAATTGACACAAAAAGCCGAGGATTTCATCAAGGCGAACCCCTCAAAACTGTCGAGCATCGTGCTGATCAACGATTTTTTCTTCGACAGCGAAAACCCGAAGGCGTTGGATCGTGTGTTGGGCTACTTGGAAGGCGAAGCCTCGCAATCGCCGATGGCGGCGTTGATGAAGGCGTATTCCGAAAAAATAAACCAATCCGCCGAAGGCGCACGTTCCCCGTTTTTTAAGCTGACTGACACGAAGGACAAAACCGTGCAATCGTCCGATTTCAACGGCAAATACCTGCTTCTTTCCTTTGTTTCCTCTGCTGGAAGCGAGTCGCGCGAAAACCTCAAAACATTGAAAACCATCTATCCGAAACTGAACAAAGACAGCGTGGCTTTCGTTTCGGTATATATTGATACGGACATTTATCCCGTTTCCTACGCGGCAAGCGATTCGTTGTCGTGGACGGTTGTCCCCGAAAAGAAAAGTTGGGCTTCCGAAATCGTGGACAAGTACGACGTGCAGTTTGTGCCGTACAACATTTTAATCACGCCCGAAGGAATCATCAAAGATCGCAACATTCCTTCGCAAGAAGTGCAACGGGCGGTAAAAAATTCCACCATTTCAAGCGCGAACTAACAATAGGGTAAACTCACTCAAAATAAACGTTTTTATGTTGGTTAAAATCTTCGGGGCTGCCGTTCAGGGCATCAATGCTTCGCTCATTACCATCGAAGTGAACTGCACCAAGGGCATCAAATTTCTCTTGGTGGGCTTGCCCGACACATCGGTAAAAGAGAGCCACGAGCGCATCGTTTCGGCGTTGCAGGTAAACGGCTTCAATTTCCCCCGTCAGCAAATCGTTGTGAATATGTCCCCGGCGGATATTCGGAAAGAAGGCTCGGCATACGATTTGCCCTTGGCGATCGGGATATTGGCGGCTTCCGAAGCGATAAAAAGGGACAAATTGGAAGAATACCTCGTGATGGGGGAACTCTCGCTCGATGGTTCCATTCTTCCCAT
>JAISYO010000119.1 GCA_031269865.1 Dysgonamonadaceae bacterium
CCTGCCGGGGTTGCGCATAACTTGGCGATAGATGCCCGACAACGACCTCCCCATCTCTTTTTTCACGTCGTCTGCCAAAAAATTTTGCGCCGCGCAAAGGGCTGAAACAGCAAAAAAACCCACTAAAAAAACTTTCCTCGTCATATTATCCGTTTGTATTTCAGAAATGTATAAGCATATTTGTGCTTCTCGTCCGCCTCGTGATTTTCCTCGTCCACCAATTCCCATCGCGAAAAATCAATTTCGGGGAAAAAAGTATCGGAATAGCTGAAAATGTGGTGTATCCGTGTCAGAAAAAGCGTGTCCGTCAGCGGAAAAGCGGCGCGATAGAGCTGTCCGCCGCCGATGACGAAAAATTGGCTGTCGCCGTCGTGTTGCGCCAACGCCTCGTCCAACGAGCGCAGCACCGTACAATCGGGGAATTTTTCCGCGTCAGCCGTCGTGATAACGATATTTTTGCGATTGGGCAATGCCCCGTTCGGTAACGATTCGAAGGTGCGCCGCCCCATCACAACCGTGTGTCCATCCGTTATCCGTTTGAAATAACGCAAGTCGTTTGGCAAATGGCAGAGCAAACCGCCATTGTTGCCGATGGCGTTGTTTTCGTCCATCGCGACGATAAGGTTTATTGTTTTGTCCTTCATTGCTTTTGTCATTTTATCATCAATTTTTCTCACACGGCAACGTCCCCCTTGATATGCGGGTGGGGATCGTAATCCTGCAACTCAAAATCTTCGTATTCAAAATCGAAGATGCTTTTCACGTCGGGATTGATTTTCATTCGCGGCAGCGGACGCGGTTCGCGCGAAAGTTGCAGGTTGATTTGTTCAAGGTGGTTGAGGTAGATATGCGCATCGCCGAGCGTATGCACAAATTCGCCTTCTTTCAAACTGGTTACCTGCGCCATCATCTTCAACAGCAGGGCATACGAGGCGATGTTGAACGGCACTCCGAGGAAAATATCCGCGCTGCGTTGGTAGAGTTGAAGGCTCAATTTGCCGTCGGCGACGTAAAATTGGAAAAAGGCGTGGCAGGGGGGCAGTTTCATAGCGGGCAAATCAGCCACGTTCCACGCGCTGACGATGATGCGGCGCGAATCGGGGTTATTTTTAATGGTGTTTACCGCATCGCTAATCTGATCGATGGATCCGCCGTTGTAATCCGCCCACGAGCGCCATTGGTAGCCGTAGATATGTCCGAGATCGCCGTTGTCGTCCGCCCACTCGTTCCATATCCGCACGCCGTTGTCCTGCAAATACTTCACGTTGGTGTCGCCCTTCAAAAACCAAAGCAACTCGTAGATGATGGACTTCAAATGCAACTTTTTTGTCGTGATCACCGGGAAGCCCTCGCTCAAATCGTAACGGCTCTGATGCCCGAAAACGCTGATAGTCCCTGTTCCGGTGCGATCTTCCTTGCGCAGCCCCTCATCGAGCACGCGGCGAAGCAAATCGAGGTATTGTTTCATACTGAAAAGTCGTAAAATTGTAAAGTAACAGACAAAAATACAATTTTTTTCTATCCTTCCGATTGAGAATCTGTTTTTATTTTTATCTTTTGTGGAAATTATTTAATCCACGTTATTATGGATATAGCAAACCTTCTTAACAGTGCCGTTGAGCAAACCATAAGCGTATCACAACAATCGGGATTGAACAGGAACGAAGCATCGTCTGCCGTTTGCGCAGAATTGCGATTGATTCATTACTTTTGCAACTGACTTTGGAATTTTTGTTTCATGCAATAACCAATTGAATCAGTTGTAAAGATACAAAATTCCATTGTCTCCAACAAATAAAAATCAATATATTTTATTCATAATCAAATAATTATGTGGCTTTTTTGAAAATTATCATCTAGTAAACATAATTTGGTAATCACGTAAAACTTTTACGGTTTTTTGTTGTTATATTTAAAATAAACGAGTATTTTTGTATCAAAATATTATAATAGTAAAATATAAAACTTACACACATTATGAAAAAAAAACTACTTTTTTTTGAATTGATTATTTTCACACTTGGTTTCGTTTACAGTTGCAGTGCTGACGACGAGCCCGATGCTTATTTTAATCGAGTTTCCATTTCAGTAAAATCAACGGATTGGACATGGGTCTATAATAAAAATTATGCCAATGAAGGCTATTTTATAGCCACAAAATCTGTTCCTGAAATAACCGATTATATTTTCGACTATGGGGTTGTAACGTTCTATACAGTTTTTGAAGATGGGGTAAAATCCGCGTTGCCTTATTCACGTACAATCGGTTATACTTTTGACGGTTCAACAGACCGCGGTTATTACACGGAAAATGTAAGCTGTGAATTTTATCCCGGTAAAGTTTCGTTTATTATTGAAACATCCGATTTGAAAGAAACAGAGCTGGATTTGAGCAGAGTTTTTGAGATAGGAATGGTTTGGTAACCGTATTTTCAAACAAAAAATTTTTGGTAAAAAAACTAACCTTGCACCGTCTGCAAGGCGTCCGCCACCACAAAAGAACTTCCGCCGATGAAAATGAAATCATTTTCGTCGGCGTTTCTTTTTGCCGCGCCGACGGCTTCGGAAACGGATTCGAAGGTATTTCCCTTCAAACCAAGCTCTTGGGCTTGCGTGGCAAGCTGTTTTTCATTTAAGGCGCGGGCAACCGAGGCTTTGGTAAAATAGTACAGCGCGTTTTTGGGAAGCAATTCCAACACGGCGCGAATGTCTTTGTCGTTTACCATTCCAAAAACGATATGCAGTTTGTCGTATTTTTCATTTTTCAATTGCTCGGCTATATAGCGGATTCCATGGGCGTTATGCCCGGTGTCGCAAACAATTTTGGGCTTTTCGGCTTGCAACACCTGCCACCGCCCCATCAACCCGGTTAGTTCCGTTACGCGAGTGAATCCTGCGCAAACCGCGCTGTCGGGAATGCGATAATTCCGCTTTTTCAACTCATCGACTGCGGATAAAACCGTCCTTGCGTTTTTTTTCTGCGCATAACCGCCCAACTCGCCTTTCAGGGCGGGATATTGCGGTGTGGAAAAGAGCCAGCCGTCCGCCGTCTTTTGCGATTTCAGTTCCCCAAACACTTCCTCGGCAAAAACAATCGGCGCGTTTTCCGCTTGGGCTTTGGCTTCGAAAACCGGACGGGTTTCCACCAACGCCTCGCCAATCAGCACCGGAACCTTGGGCTTGATGATTCCAGCTTTTTCGAAGGCGATTTTCGACAGCGTATCGCCGAGGTACTGCGTGTGTTCAAGCCCGATATTGGTAATGATGCTCAAATCGGGCGAGATGATATTGGTGCTGTCCAATCGTCCGCCCAAGCCCACTTCGATTACCGCCACGTCCACTTTTTCATCGGCAAAATAGCAGAACGCCATTTCCATTGTCAGCTCAAAAAACGACGGCTCAACGGGTTCGAAGGCGGTGCGGTGTTTCGCCACGAAATCAACCACATATTGTTCGGGCATCATCTTTCCGTCCACGCGGATACGCTCGCGAAAATCAATCAGATGTGGCGAGGTGTATAAGCCCACGCGGTAGCCGGACTGTTGCAAAATCGCCGCCAGCGTGTGCGAAACCGAACCTTTTCCGTTCGTCCCAGCCACATGGATCGTCTTGTACTTTTTGTGCGGATACCCGAAATAAACATCGAGCTTGAGGCTGTTGTCCAAACCGGGCTTATAAGCAGAACCCCCAACCTTTTGGTAGGCGGGGGTTTGCTCGTATAGGTAATCGAGGCTTTCTCGGTAATTCATTATGAATGTGCTAATGTGCAAATATGCTAATACGCTAATTGAACGTCGGAAGCACCGAGTATTGCCGTGAATATCGCAGGTTTTGCTCGACGAAATTCTCGTCGTAAGAAATCGTAACGTCCGTTACTTCGCCCTTGTCGTTCTTTACCAAGCTGTAAACCGGATTCACGAACCCGCGGTAGGGCGACAAGTGCAAGGCTTCGTAACGCGCCAACACCTCTTTATGCAGTGTCGCGTTTACTTTCACACCGTAGGTTTCCACCAATTTTTCGGCGGCGGCAAAATCGCCTGTCGATTTAATGCGCTGTATTTCAGCGAGCAACTGCCCAAACAAATCGCGCAGTTTTTCGTAATCGTTCACAACGATATAGCTTTTGCCGTCGCGTTGCTGAAATTCCACCACCTTGTCCGCCTTGCCTCTTTCCAACACCCAGTTGGCAATGAGCGCACGGTTGCGCATATGCGCCTCTTCGATATTTTTCCCCGGCTGTACGCGGGTTAGTTGTGTCATCGCGCCGTTCATCATATATTTGTAGTATTCCGCTTTGTAGGCGTCGTTGTCGGGCAACAAGCTGAGTTCAACCATTTTCGTGTCGGCAAGGTAATAGAGGGCAAATAAATCGGCACGCGCTTCCTCGATGGTAGAGCCGTAAGCCTTCAACGCATCGCCATCCACACCGGGCAACAATTTGCCGGAAGCGTGTCCGAGGCACTCGTGCAAATCGGTGTGCAGGTTATCCGTCATCTCAGCGTATTTTTTTGCGCTTTCCACTTCTGCCGCGCCCCACATAAATTCTTCGGCGAAGCCGTTGCCCAACGAGGCGCGGTTGTATGCCTCGGTTATATTTTCAATCGTAACCGACTTGGAACCGTAATCGTGGCGTATCCAATTGGAATTGGGCAGGTTGATACCGATGGGCGTGGCAGGATAGCTGTTGCCACCGAGAATGGCAGCCGTGATGACTTTCGCCGAAACGCCTTTTACCTCTTCTTTTTTGAACTGCGCATCAACGGGCGAGTTGCTTTCGAACCACTGCGCGTTTTCGCTGATGATATGTGTCCGCTTGCTTGCTTCCACGTTCTTGAAATTCGTCATCGCCTCCCACGCGGCTTTCATACCGAGCGGATCGGTGTAGGTTTCGATGAAGCCGTTGATGAAATCC
>JAISYO010000156.1 GCA_031269865.1 Dysgonamonadaceae bacterium
ATGCTGTTTTCGTTGGACGAAGTTTTTACAATGATGTCCAACAAGTCGGGATTTTTTTCTGTCGGGTAAACAGGATATTGTGGGTCTTTGAACTCCCAAATATCTTGCATACGCTTTCCTTCCTGCTCGTCAAAAAAGATTTTCTTGCGTGGATTTCCGTTGTCGCTCCACTCAATTAAACCGTCATTGTCCCATTGTTCCAAAATACTTACATCACTTCGCCAATGTCTGCCTTGCGGTGGCAAAATTCCTTTGAACGCTTGCGATGTTTTGCCGTTTTGCGTTTCGCCCGGTGCGTGTAAAGGAATTGTAGTGTAACGTCTGCCGTTTTTGTCGGTTTTAGGAAAGAGTTTTGTTTTGTCTTCTTCGGTGTATGGCGTTTTCGGTTCGTTCCAAATTAAGTTGTCTGATTTGGAATAAAACAAAATCAAATCTTTGATATTTCCGTAACCTTTTCGTGCAAAATTTTTCGGATTACATTTCACTCGTGTAATGTCGTTTCGGAAATTTTCAATGCCAAAAATCTCGTCCATTACCACTTTTACATAATGACCGATTTTGTAATCAATATGCAAGTAAATTGAACCTTTGTCGGACAGCAACATTTTGAGCAACACCAAACGTTCACGAATGAACTCAATAAAATCAAAACCTTTTAGTGTGTCTGTGTAGGCTACATCTCCATTCTTTGAATTACTGATTGTGCTTGCACGACCATTTGTAATTGTAAAAGTATTGTTCGTAGCAAATGGCGGGTCAATGTAAATCAGGTCAATTTTGCCCGCTAAATTATGCTTTGTAATGAGTTGCTTTAATGCAACCAAATTGTTTGAGTGAATAAGCAAATTCGGATTTTCACTATCGTTTATTTGCGACAATTCAACATCGGGAATACTGTCAAATATTTCCTGTTCCGATTTTTTATTTGGATAGTGTAACTGCATAGAATTTAGATTTGATATAAAAATTCACGCAGTACCAAACTGCTCATTATGTTAAGGTCTTTGTAAGTTGTCGTGATGTCTTTATACATCTTGTTGTTTCCTTTGATGTATAAAACTCCGTCAAGAATGGCGATTTTTACGGCTTTTACATTTTTCGCTTGAACGGTGCTAATAGCATCGTTGAATTGTGCGTTTTGATGTCCACCAAAATCGGTCAAAAATTTCGCTTCGCCAATTACATATTTTCCATTGAAGCGACCAATAAAATCAAGCCCTTTGGTGTGTTGGTAATTGAGATACTCTCTTGCAAAACTCATTAGTTGAGCATCGCTTCCTTTTAAAATGGCATCTTCATTTGTTGCTGTAAATTCCTCAATAGAAATAGGTTGAATGCCTAAAACCCCTTTATCTAACCATCGTTTGAAAAAAGGTCCGATTTGACGGTTTGTTTCTTTTGGTTCAATCATATTAACTATATATCGGTGAAAGAATTGAATTGTTGTCAATATTCTGTTGAATTGCCCAACGGAAAATAGTTTTGCCTTCTTTGGGATAAGACGGCTCTAACGCCACAAACGAATTAGTCCGCAATTTTTGTAGTTTGTCAATTACAGGATTTTGAATTTCCAACAGCTCTAACAAAAATCCTAAACGTTTTATTACTGCTTGCGAATTGAAGCGTTTAGCATAATCTAATAATTTGGGGAAATCAATTTTATCTTTTGATTTGTGTATTGCTTTTGCAATTTCCGTAATACCACCTGCATACTGCGGTTTGAACAAACAATCAATAATTGTTTTTTCTAAATCAGAACATTGCACTTTATTGAAGTTGTCAATCCACGTTTTTTTGTTGCCGAAAAAATGTTCTTCGTTGTGATAAATGAACTGAAACGGAACGCCTTTTACCAAAAGTGTTGAAGGTTTGATTTGTTTGTTTACTACAATCTGTTCTTTCAAATGTGGTTGTGTTGTCAAACTGTGAATTTGCAAAGCGGAAAAATAGCCGATGTAATATTCTGCATCGCCAACCAAATGTTGCGAAAGCAAATGCCAATCGGGCATAAAAATTTCAGGGTCTTGCTCAAATGGAATGACGTAGTAAAGTCCATCTTTTACTCTCATCAGCAAGCCACGCTTTACCATATTGCCCAACATTCGCTTTACGGAATCTTTGGAAGAATCGGAAAGCAAATTGTATGCTTCATCAATAGTAAAGCACTTTTGGTTTTGTCCGTTTAGCTTGTCTAACAGAAAAGCAACAGGATAGGATAGTATTTTATCTTTGATAGCCATTTAGTGTCTTTTAAACGACACCACAAAGATATGAAAAGTAAATTTATTAGGCAAACGTAATCTTAATTTTTGTTCTAAGAATGTTGCTTGGGTTTGATGAAAAGCGAAAGAATAAGCCCAATTCCTACAATAACGTCCACCACATTCCAAAGTTCTCTGCCTAACGCAATTTTGAAAAATGGCTGAAATAACAAAGCAAGTCCAACAAAAATAAATGTTTCCGCTTGGTTCTTTTCTTCATTGGCTTGGTAAGCAAGAAATGCAAAACCAATCATTCCTGCAAATCTTACGAATTGATAAAAGCCGTAAGGCATATCAAGCAAACAAACGAAAAATAAAGCCGCAAGAATTATTTTAACTGCGTTAATCATTCTTTGTTCGTATCAATGCTGATTAAGTCAAACTGTGGCAACTCGGTTGTTTCAAAATACTGACTTGTGATTTTATCAAGAAAACTATCTGTGATAATATCTTCTTCCAAGTATTGTTCAAGGTCGGGAAACTTCGCCAAAATTTTCTCATCGCTAATTTTCAAACGGTGTCTGATATTTTTGAAAAACTTGATTTCAGAATATTCAACTACTTCGTCTGCATTGATTGTTTGAATAGCAAAATCAATCAACGTTAATTCTTCGTGGTCGCAACAGGCGTGGTATGTACCTGACAATAAATACTCAAGAAAGTTGTGTCTGGCTTACAGCCTGCAATAGTTGGCAAAGAGGCAATAACGAAAATTTCAGAAGTCAATTTGCCTGCACTCAAACGTTTGCAGGACTTGATTATGCTGAAAGGGTATAGCAAAAATACGCTCGAAACCTATTCGCGAGAGTTTTCGCAGCTGCTATACATGCTTAAAAATGTGAATGTTGATACCTTGACGGCGGAACGTTTGCGAAGTTACTTTTTATATTGTCATAGCACACTAAAATTATCTGAAAACGAGATGCATAGTCGAATAAATGCTGTCAAATTTTATTTTGAACAGGTATTGAAACGCGACAAAATGTTTTTTTGAGGAAATTCCGCGACCGAAAAAGAAATCGTCGTTACCCAAAGTGATTAGTAAAAAAGATATTGCCAAACTTTTTTCAGTGGTAGAAAACCCAAAACATGTCCTTATGCTCAAACTATGCTACGGAATGGGCTTGCGTGTGAGTGAAATTGTCGGATTGATTTCAAAACAATATTTATTTTTTGCCAAATCCTATGTTGTCAAGATGATATTACTCAAAGAAAACAAATCTAAACTGCGCATACCTATTTTTCTTTTATTATCAAAAAACTTCAAAATGTTGCAGATTGTGTCATTTCTGTGTCATGTTTAAAAAGTAAAAGGACTTACATATTTCAGTAAGTCCCTCTCTTTCAACCGTCGGGGTGAGACGATTCGAACGTCCGACCACACGCCCCCCAGACGCGTACTCTAACCGGGCTGAGCTACACCCCGAATTGGGATTGCAAAGGTAGTGTATTATTTTCATTGGGGCAAATTTTTAAGGAACATAATTCGTAATTGAATTTTCCTCTATCAATAAATTTAGAACCTGCTTGTTGTGCATTTGTGTTTTTAGCCCAATAGGGCTATCCCGTGAATAACCCCGTACAAGCCGCAGGCGCAGTGCGGGCTACAAAATGAACCCCTTCCCCAACTCCGTAGGAGTTTCCCCTTGCTACGGAAAACTCCTACGGAGTTCGTTTGCAGTCTTTTGCCTGTGGCTGTTTCAAAAGAGCGTCATCCCGCGCTTGACGCGGGATCTCTTGAAAAATACCACCTTGTTATCAGGAGATTGCGGGTCAAGCCCGCAATGACGGCGTCCCTTTTTGGGCTTTTGAGAGGCAGCCCCTATTTACGGAATACTCCTGCGGAGTAAATTCTTGCGGGTTTAGCAGGATAAATCAAAAGGGAAAAGAGGAAAAGATGCCCAAAAGAAGCCAAAATAATAGCAAAGAAAAGCAAACAATACAATTTTCGATAAAATTTAAACAGTTTCTTAGTATATTTGTAAGATTTTTCCGGGGAAACAACCGCCCGAATTTGCCGAAAAAGATGGACAAGCCTTGTTATTTCAACTATATTGAGTCGTCCGCAACCTTCCACGGGGCGATGCAAAACATTATGGGGACGCGCTTCGACATAGTGATGCTTGGCAAAAACCGCGAACAATCGGAACGGATATTTACCGCGTTGCGCTTGGAATTGCAACGCTTGAATTTCCTCTTGAACCGTTTCGACGTGGAAAGCGAAATTTCAAGGCTGAACCGCCGTGCTTCAAGCGGTTTCGTGCCGCTATCGCCGGAAATTTGGACGATAATGTGCGATTGCAAACAGTATCACGAAAGGACGAAGGGCTTGTTCGACGTAACAAAAGACGATTTTTCCAAGCTGCTGTTCCGTGAAAGCGATCATTCCGTTTCTTTTGCCTCTGCTGGCATAGCCGTCGATTTGGGGGGCTACGCCAAGGGTTACGCCTTGTTGCGACTGCAAAAGATTCTTGCGGACAACAACGTCGGGCAATGTTTCGTGGATTTCGGGAACAGTTCCATTTTGGGTATCGGGCGCCACCCCTTTGGCGATTCGTGGAAGGTAAGTATGGAAAATCCTTATCGGCTTGAAAAAGCGGTTTTTGAAGTTGATTTGTTCGATCGTGCCCTGTCCGTTTCGGGGAACAAGCCCGGATATTCGGGACACATTATCAATCCGCTAACGAAAAAGGCGGAGGACGAAAGGAAAGCTGTTTGCGTGGTTTGTCAAAATCCGTTGGACGCGGAAGTGCTGACAACCACACTGATGATTGCCGGAAAAAAAGAGAAAAACGATATTTTGAAACACTTTGAAATTGACAAGGTGTACGAATATAAACTGTGAGTCAATGAAAAAAGAAAAGCAAGTGGACGCCGGACTGCGTCAGTTTATTAAGGATTTGGGTTATGTTACCGGAGGTGCAGCTTTGCTGGGGACGGTTCCTTGGCTGCAATCGTTTACCCCCGATAAACTGAACGAGATAAAAAAGGAAAAAGCGCGTATCGGGCTGATTGGCACCGGATCGCGGGGGCAGTACCACATTCACAATTTGTTGGGAATGCAGCACGCGGAAATTGTCGCGCTCTGCGACGATTACGAGCCGAACCTGAAAACCGCGCTGGAACTTTGCCCCAATGCAAAAACCTACGCCGACTATAAAAAGCTGCTCGAATCAAAGGATATCGACGGCGTAATCGTCGCAACGCCATTGAATTGGCACGCCGTCATTACATTGGACGCCCTTTCCGCCGGAAAACACGTTTTCTGCGAAAAAGCGATGGCGCTGACGATGGAAGAGTGCAAGGCGGTGTACGAAGCCTACCAACAGTCCGATCGCGTGTTGTATTTCTGTATGCAGCGTATGTTCGATGAAAAATACATCAAAGGGATACAACTGATTGCTTCCGGGCTGATTGGCGAAGTGGTTGGGGCGCGTTGCCATTGGTTTCGCAACAACGATTGGAGCCGTCCAGTTCCGTCCCCCGAATTGAAAAGGCGCATCAATTGGCGGCTCTATCGCGAATCGTCCTGCGGATTGATGACTGAGCTGGCGTGCCATCAACTCGAAGTCTGCAACTTGGTAACG
This sequence comes from Dysgonamonadaceae bacterium, assembly GCA_031269865.1. Lineage (GTDB taxonomy): Bacteria > Bacteroidota > Bacteroidia > Bacteroidales > Dysgonomonadaceae > JAISUH01. The sequence continues at coordinate 5,849 of JAISYO010000156.1, forward strand.
AAACGGATTCCCGAATCGGTTGTGGGTATGGGCGACATCGTCCATTGGAAAGACGACAGGGAAGTGTACGATAGCGTGAGCCTTACTTACCGTTACAAAAACGGCGTGAAAATCACTTACGAATCCCTGATAGCCAATATGTTCAATGGAATGGAAGATCAGATTCTCGGAAGTAAGGGAACGATGAACCTCGCCTCCGGAATGTATTATTTGGAAAACGAAGTGGGTGCCAATAGCGCCATCGAGCAGCTGCTCGCGCAGATCGGCGACAAGATTTTCTCTGCCATTCCCGCGGCGGGGGCGAGTTGGCGTCCCGAAACGAAAAAAGCCTATCAACCGCACCCGATTATCAAGGGCAGTTTCAGCGTGAGCGACGGTATGTCGATGATCGGCGCGGATAAAGACGGTTCCGATGAAATGCTGTCGTCCTTCTGTCAAGCCTGCATTACCGGCGAAAAAGGCAAAGACATTGTGGAAGAGGCTTATAGCGCGTCAACCCTTTGTTTGATTGGCGATCAGGCGATGCGCGAACAATGCCGCGTGGAATATCCCGAAGAATATAAAATCCCCTATATGGAATTTTGACAATGAAAGATATAGTCATCACATCAAAAATCATCAAACGCGAGTTGCGTATCTGGCTGGCGTGTTTCCTGTTGGCATTTTTGCTGAACATCGTTGCCATCTGCATCTACAAAACGTCGTGGGTGGAAGCCTTTTCCCAAATCGGCTACGTGCTAGTCATTTCCATCGTGTGCTATGCCCTGCTCGCTTTTTTCCGCCTTTTGGCGCATTGGCTGCTCAGGGCATTCAGAAAAGGGCGGAAATAAAAAACGGTGCGTAAATTTGTAGTTTCAGAAAAATAACCAAAATGGATTTGGAAAAATCAACGATTCCGCAGGGAAAATAACCAAAGACGATATACAAGCGCGGGAAAAATTCGTCTCACTTCACATTAAACGCCACGCGCAAATCCTCGATCTCTTTGTCGCCCATTGGACGCAATTCCCCGATGGCAGACGCCATTACGAGCGAGTTGGCTGAAAATTCGGCGACTTCCAAGTAGTCGAAGGTGTTCAACAGTTTATCGCCGGTAACGAAAATGCAATCGTTCTTTACGAGGATAACACGGTTGTGATTGAATAATTTAGCCGTTTCGTCAATGTTCTCGTAAGTCAAACCGAAGGGGCAAGAGGGAGCATCCTGCAAGAAAATCCAGCTTTCCGGAATGGTGCGCACGTCAAATTTCGTTCCGCTCACGGCGTGTGCCATCAGATTGACCGATTGCGTGCAGATGATGGAATTGATGTGCGGATTGAACTGATAAATGCGCTGGTGCAACGCCACCGAACGGCTCGGCGTTTTTCCGGCTTCCGACATTCCGTTTTTGATCTGCACGATATCGCTGGGCATAATGTCCCATCGGGCTACGTCGCGTGGCGTGATCAGAAAATCGTTTCCGCGCCAGCGCACCGAAACCGTTCCGTAAGTGGAAATCATCAGCCCTTGATCGCAAGCACGGCGGATAATGTTTACCATATCCGTCCGCAAAGCCCGTTCGTCCGACGGATGATCAATATCCATAAAATGCGAAATGTTTTTCGGGATATGGTGGATATATTTTGAAATCTGCTCGTCGCTCAGGTAGTTCACGTTCCCCAGACGCCCTGCGTTTACGATGGTGCGGCAGCAAAATTCCAAGGTTTCAAAACGTTGGTAAGCGTCCATCATATCGGTTCCGCCCAGCACCACGCCGTGGTTTTCCATAATAACCGCCTTGTATCGGGAATCTTGAAATACTTGGGCGATTTTCTGCCCCAGATCCTCGCTGCCCGGCGTTCCGTAGGGGGCGAAGCCTATATCCCCACAAATGTTATGCGCTTGGGGGACGATTTTCGTGTCGGGTACTTTGCGGGCGATACTGAAAGCAACCAATGCCGGCGGGTGCGCGTGGATAATCGAAGTCAATTCGGGACGCGCTTCGTAAATCGCCTTGTGGAAAGGATATTCCGACGATGGTTTGTGCAAGCCGATGACGCTGCCGTCCTTTTTCACGCACATAATGTCCTTCGTCGTCAAATTTCCCTTGTCCACCCCCGATGGGGTAATCCAAATATCTCCGTTGTGGTCGCGGATAGAGATATTTCCGCCGGAAGTGGTCGTCATTCCACTCCGATAAATGCGCCCGATGATAACGTTGATTTGCTCAACCGGGTGCATTAAATTCACATCTAATTGTTTCATTTTTAATTTATTGTTATGCCTATATATTTTAAGCGGGTTCTGTTGGGTTTAGGTCTTCATCTCCTCTCCCGAAAATCTTTCGGTAAATCATAAGCAAAATCCTGCGTGCCAAACTGTTGGAGGGCCAAAGCCGCTCGTATCGTTTCCATCTGGGGCTTCCCTTTTTGATGCTACGGTTGTTCTTGATGATTCCTGCCACTTCCGCCAGCACGTTTTCCCGACGGCAATGCTCGCGCCCGGAAACGTTGCCGTCGCCCCGAAGGACGATTTCGTCGCCCGATACACTTTCTACGCGGTGCAGGATGAAACGTCCGTTGTTTAACCTTACCAACAGGATATTTCCCTTAGCAACAGATGTTTCGTCGGGTTTTGCCAGCACCACTTTGTCTTTGTTGTTGAGGATAAAGGGCGTCATACTATACCCTTTGGCGTGAATATATACGTGTTCGCCTTCATTGACACGGGCGATAACCTCTTCGAAAAACACATCGTTTGGGAATACCTTTGTCTTCATCTGCCTGCTTTTCTGCTTACATTAGTTGTTCCGTCAATGACACCGCCTCCCTGTCCGGACGGCAATCGAGCCGATAAACGGCTTTCTGTTCGAGAATGTCAGCCACCGTATTGAAGACGTCATTCATTATCTTGGAATCGGTGCGTAGCGTGTGTGTGGAGATAAACAACGATGTAAATGCTTCGCGCCCATTCAGTTTCGTCAGTTTGTTTTCGGGCGATTGATGCAGGTGCACAAAAGCCGAAATGTTGGCGGAAACATTTCGGTAACAAGCGGTTCCGCCACTCCAAGGCGCACCGTAAACGCGGACGGAACAGTCGTCGAGTAGGCGCACGATGGGTTCGTCGTCGTTTAGAAGCGTAACACCGGGGACGTATTTGCGCCAGAGGCTGCTATGCGTGCTTTTTCCGGTTCCGCTCACGCCGAGGAACAACAGCGCCTTGCCGTCTTTTTCCGTAACAGAAGCGTGCATTTTTATCGTTTTCAAGGGTGCGGACGAGAGGATAAACGCCAATTTCAAGAAGATATTCAGAAACGCAGCTTGCTTGGGGTTCGTCAAATCCAAATCGGAACGGTAAGCGCGTAAGTCGGAAGAGATGTGGACGAAATGCTCTTCGCCTTCGATTTCGAGCGAAACAATCCTTTCGCCAGACGAGTTTTTGTAGCTTTTGCTTCGAAACACGTTTTCCATATCAAACACTTCTTCTTCCCTCATATCGTCAGAGATGGGGATAGCTTCGCCACCCGAAAAACGGAACAATAAATCGTCCGAAGCCCCGGATTTGAAATTAAAAAAAGAGGGCAACGCCGCTGCTGTTTTTTCTGCATTGGGCGTGTCTATCAATAAGCTGTATTCGGCAATCCGATAATATAAATGAGGCATAAAATGATGTCTTATTTCTGAATTTGCATTTATTCCGCAAAGGTAGTGAAAGTTGAGCGCAAAAAACAAATTTATTTGATTTTTTGCCGAAACGCATCCTATCTTATGTAAAGGTAATGTTTTTTATGTAAACCGATTGTTTTTTGGGGGGTAAAAATAATTAAGAAACCGTTTAATTTTTACAGCTGATCTTTTTTATAGTTATTTTAAGATGGATTTTTTGCTTTTCAGTTGAAGATTTAGCGGGCTAAATCGAGAATGAGAAGTGAAAAATACGCTTAAAAGAGCAGAAAAAAGCAGCTGAGGACAACTTCTAAAACCCATAATAATATATTTCGTTAAAACTTAAACAGTTTCTAAAGCAAAGACGGCGCACGCACCGTCTTTGCTGTTTAATCTCTCTTTTTGTCGTAAAATTTCATTCCCCCAAGATGCTGCAAAGCTCTTGGTTTACTTTCTTCACGCGCGGTTCTTCTATCTTAATGACGGCGCGATCGTAAGTCATCAATCCGTTTATTTCCACCTCAACATCGGTGGTTTGCGTGTAAACTGCTGCGGAAAATCCTTGTCGTACAAGTTGTTTCAGTTGTTCGGCAAACTTCACGTACTCGTCGGTAACTTCTTTCGACGTGTTGAATTGCACGTAGCCCCAGTTACGGTCGGGTTCCCAGAGGTGTTCCTTCAACGCCAACCCGATTCCGCCGTATTCGCCCAGCACGGTGGCGCGTTGCCCATCGTAGAGGTACATTGCGGGTTGGGGATAGTTGTGCAAGTCGAGAATGTCGCCCGCCGCGTAGTGGTTTCCACCACTCGACGGGTTTACCAATCGGGACGGATCGTATTGTTTTGTCCACGCCACGATTTCCGGGGTTTTAAACTGTCCCCAAGCCTCGTTGAAAGGCACCCACACGCCAACGCAGGGATTGGAATAGAGGTAATCGACGATTTCTTTCCACTCTTTTCGGTAATTGGCTTCCGATTCGGGCGAGCGAAGCCTTTCCGTCCCGGTAAAGTATTGGTGCATCTGCCATTCGGGTCCTCTGTCTCCATTCGGCATATCTTGCCAAACGATGATGCCCAACTGATCGCAATGGGTGTACCAACGTGCAGGTTCAACTTTCACGTGCTTGCGTATCATATTGAACCCGAAATCTTTGGTTTTCACGATGTCGTATCTCAACGCCTCATCGCTGGGGGCGGTGTATAAACCGTCGGGCCACCAACCTTGATCGAGCGGTCCAATTTGGAACAACGCCTTGTTGTTCAACTGCATACGCACGATGCCTTTGCTGTCGCGTTGAATAGCGTATTTGCGCATAGCGGCGTAGCTGTTTACCTTGTCCACTGCTTTTGCGCCGTCGTACAGCGTGATTTCCAAACCGTAGAGGAAGGGGCTGTCGGGCGTCCACAATTTCGGGTTTTGCGGCATCGGGATTTCCACCACCTGTCCGTTGATGGCGCTTGCCGAAGCGACAACGGAACTACCGTCTTTCACTTTCACTTCCACGCGGTTAGAGGATTTGCATTCCGAGGGCGAAACTTCCACCGAGAGGACGTTTTTGTCGATGTCGGGGGTTGTCTTGATGTTTTCGATGTAGTTGGCAGGGACAGGTTCCAACCAAACCGTCTGCCAAATGCCGCTCACGGGGGTGTACCAAATTCCGCCGGGGCGGTTCACTTGCTTGCCCCTCGGCTGAAAACCGTCGTCGGTAGAATCCCATACGCGCACCACGAGGGTGTTTTCCCCGCTTTTCAGCGCGGGTGTGATGTCGAAACCGAAAGGGGTGTAGCCACCGGTGTGCCCACCGACTTTCACGTCGTTTACCCACACGTCGGCTTTCCAATCCACCGCGCCGAAGTGCAGCAATATCTTATCGTTTTTCCATTTCGCAGGGACTGAAAAACTGCGTTGATACCACAATTCGTTGGCTTTGCCCAAACTTTTCTGCACGCCAGACAAGCTCGATTCCACCGCGAAGGGGACGAGGATTTTTCCGTCGAAAGAACTTGGTTTCTGCTTTCCCTGCGGAAGAATGGCGTAATCCCAAAGTCCATTCAGGTTTTGCCATTCCTGCCGTTCCATAATGGGGCGCGGATATTCCGGCAAAACGTTATCGACATTGATTTGCGATGCCCATTTGGTTTTAATCCGGTCCCCTGCCGGTTGCCATTGGGCGAAAAGGGGAAGTGTCGCGAAAGCGATCAAAAGTAATGTTAATTTAGATTTCATACGATATTTTTTTAGGTAATAAATAAATAGCTTGCGAAGATAATAATTTTCAGCCTGATTTTATAGCACAAATTTTCCATAAAATGAAAGAATCTTATCAAAATGAAGGAAAATCGTGGTTTTTAGTTATTTTTCGGGCGTTTGGGCTTGCGAAAATGTTTTTCGTTGCCCCTTGGTTGGCAAGTGCGGTGGTACGGCAAAAACAACAAACAAAGAGGCTGTCTCAAAAACAAGACAGCCTCTTTATTCATTTCGACAAGTTCAAGGGTTTAAGGATAACTGAACCTTATCCCCCTGAAATTATAGGTGGCAGCCACAAAGAGTACAGTCAGTTTGTGTTTGCCTGCCGTAAGGTGTACGGTTGGCAATGTTGTTCCGGGGTAGCGTTCCGAAATCCAAGCAAAACTGCCCCAGCTGCCGTTGTTCGGAACAACAAAGGGCGAGAATGCCGCATCCCCATCGACTTTCAACTGTATGGTGCCGTTGTCGCCGGCGGCGGTAATATCCCAATCGACGCGGTAATCGGCTTCGTCGGTTACTTCAACCGTAAACAACAGCCATTCGCCGCTACCCACGTAGCCGATGTGCGTACCGCCTTCTACCATAGGTATGTTAGAGCCTGCCGGAATGTCGGGGCGATAGTCGGGCGTTCCGCGAGATGTGCTGGTGTCGTAATAGGCGAAACCCTGTCCGCCGTAGTCGAAATCACGCGCCTGAATGGTGCAGACTGCCGCTTTCGAGATGACGTGAGGTCCATTGAACGGGAAGGTGTAATCCACTACTATCGCCACATCTGTCTTTATCGACGGATTCTCAGCCAACGAAGCCGTGATCACGCAGGAACCGACACTGAGGGCGTCTATTGAGCCTTCGATTACTCTCGCTATCGAGGGATTGGACGATTTCCATACGATGGTGGACTTCACGTTGGTGTTGGTAGGCAGAAGTTTGGTTGTCAGGACAACGTTTTCGCCCGGTTTCATATCGAGAGCCGTCTTTGAGACGCTGATTCCGGTTACCGGTATTTTAACGGTTACGACTACCGGAATGGTTCGCGTAACACCGTTGCCGGTAACGATGATATTGGTTTCGCCTTCGCCGATTGCGCGTACTGCGCCGCCGCTAACGGTAGCCACCGACGTGTTCTCGCTTTCCCACCCGAAAGTAGTGCCGGTGGTGGGGCTGGCGGTAACGGTAACTTCGTCGCCAACAAACAGACTGAGCGACAGATAATTGACATATAAATCCTGCTCAATGTCTCTGTCGGGACCTTCGGCGCAGGCGAATGCCATTATTGCAATTATTATCAGGCTTATAACCTTGTTTAATACTCTTTTCATCATTTTCTTCTCAATTAAAAAATTAATCTTCTTCAACACGGGTTAATGTTTCCTTTACTTCCATCCACGTGCCGTAAGTGCCGTCGGTGTTGCGAATGCGGTAACGGTAGTAGAGGTACAGGCGGCGATAGGTTTTCGTCCCCTGCAATTCTTCCACATAGATGTTGTAATTGTCGGCAGAAAGTTTTTCCACGTCGATGGTGCCGTAGGAAGCAAATTCGAGGGCGTTGTCGCTCTTTATCTGCACCGTAACGGCATACCGTTCGATGTCGGCTATGGTAGTCGTCTGTCCCTGAGAGTAGTTGCCGACAAAGAAGCGCACTTTGTCTTCCGTCAGCGGTTGAACGATTTTCGAGCCGCTGAGGGTTGTCTCGGAATTGTTAGACTGATTTTTTACCGAACCTTTCTTCGTGTAATACGTAGTCGTCTTCTGTTTGGCATAATCGTTTTCGATGGTTACGCGATAGAGCAGATTGTATTTGGTTTCGTTCACTCCGTAGCGCGATACGCTCTTGATAGCCAACGGGATAAAATAAATCGAGTCGGGCGACAGTCCGAGCGGTTTTACTTTTACCGGCACTTTAACGTACTGATCGGCATTGTTGGCAGGGATTGTTACCGTGTAAGACGCTATTTCATACCTGTCAGCCGGCAGCACTTTGGCATACGAGGCGACTTTGATGTCGAAGTTGCTTTTGTTGTACTGATCCAACAATACGCGATCGGGTTCGAGCGTTACCGTTATCTCTTCCGGATTGGACAGCGAACCGCCGACGCCGATAGAGAAATACCTTACCGATTCCGTTTCGTTGAGGGTATATGATTCGGTATAAACGTTTTCCGAACCGCTCAACAGATATACGAGGTTCTTATATTGTTCTTCCTCATAAATCTTGTCGGTATTGCACGATACGGCGCACACCGCCAAAGCCACCGTCAAGGCGGCTAATAAGGTTCCGCCTGTTTTGCTATATGATTTGATTATTTTCATACTTCTTGAATTTTAAAAATTAATACTGATAGCCGGGATTCTGATCCAATAACAGCGCTTTGCGCACTTCGTCCAAGTCGATGGGGAAAAGGACAAGTTTCTTGTCCACAACCCTGCTCCTTGCTCTAGAATGGTTTACCGGAACGATGGAGTAATAGCCTCCGGATCGGGTTGATTCAACGTCCATACCCATTATTGGTTCATTTTCAGTCGATTCGTATTTACCCCAGCGGCGCACATCGTAATAGCGTCGGTTTTCCCAAAGGAATTCTACCATATTTTCGCGCTCGATGAGAGCCTGCATGGTAGTCGGTGAAGCAAGTTCCGAGGTAGTTAGTCCGGGCAAGCCCGCTCTGTAACGTACCATATTGAAATACTTGGCTATTTCAGCCGTGTTCCGCGAAAAAGTGTAACTGTTGCCGTCTTCGTCCGACAAGGTGTGAGAGGTAGTCAAGTTGTTGAGCGCCTCTGCGTAGGCAAGCAAAATCTCGGCATACCTGATGATGGGGAAGGGCTTGGCTATCTGCTTGGCATTGTCGCCTTCCCACGCATCGTCGGCATGAACGAATTTCCTTATCACGTATCCCGTTATGGGGAAGTTGTCGGGATTGTTGTTGTTTGCTTGTCGCCCTGCATTGCCGTCGAGATAGTACGTCAGCGTTTGGTTTTTCTTGCTGTTGTCAGACGTGGAATTGCAGAACCAAAAACATTCGCTGAACCCGATGCTGGCGTAAAACCTCATCTCGCGGTTCACGTACATATTGGAAGCAGAGCCTAACAGTCTGTATCCCGAAAAATCGACGTTGGAACCGCCTTTGAAGCCGGTAGTGGAATACGGATATTCCGCGCTTGAATTGTCGATGGTGCGTCCGTCTGCCATCAGGTAAGAATCGACTACTTTCTGCGTTACTCCTGCGCAATTCCAACCGCCCATGTTGATAATCGGGAACGAGAAACGCGAGTAATTGGTACATTGAGGCGACATACGCCCCCATAAGTATTCGGGGTTACGCACCGCCAAGGCTTCGCCGGTAAACATATCGGAATAGGATCTCAGCGGATCAATATCCCCCGCTCCGTCTGGGAAAGGAAGATCGGATACATTATTCGGAAGTTTGTAGGTGTCGGGCATTTTGGCTACGGTATGCAACTGCCAAGCGTTCATGTCGATAATCCTTTTGCAAGCCATGGCTGCAACAGCCCATTTCTCTTCGTCGTAAGTTTGGGAAACGTAATGAGCGTTATCGACAGTCCGTCGCCAATTCCCGAATGTCCTTGTTGCGGCTTCCCCTCCGTTCCATAGCGGACTTGCCTGCATAAGCCTCAAACGGGCGATCAGTCCTAAGGCTGCGCCTTTGGTGGGACGTCCGAAGAAACTCATCGGCACTGTCAGGGGCAGATATTGCGCCGATCGTTCCAACTCTGCGCAGACATAATCCACCGAGGCGTCGAAGGTTTCACGCGACCTGTCGTAATACTCCGTCTGCTCGTTGGTGTCCAACACATCGTCGCCGATAATAACCAAGGGACCGTACTGTATCAGCAGATGATAATAGGCGTATGCACGCATGAAATAGGTATAGCCGAGTATCTCGCCCCTGTCGAGAGTGGAAAGATCGCCGGCTTTGTCCAAATTGGCGAGAATGGTATTCGCCCTGCGAATGATGATGTACATCGAACCCCACTTGCCGAGCCTATGGGCGTTGGTAGGTGTTACGTTGCCCATGGCATACTGCATACCGTCGAAATCGTTGGTGAGAGAGAATCCCTCGTCGCAGGCGTATGCGCCGAGTTCGGTGCGCTGATCGCCTTCGTCCCAAAATTGGTTTGCCGTAGTCCACAGGTAACGCTCGATGTTACGCTGGCTGCTGAAAATCGAATCGTATTTCAGCGTTTCTTGAAAATAGTCATTCACGTCGAGAAAATTGCATGAATGAGAGAGCAGGGTTATGACTGCCACAACCGCTGTCATCGTAATATATTTAACGATATTCTTCATTTTCTTCCTGTTTTTAAAAGTTAAAATATAACTGCATGGCATAACGCGCCGGAATGGGATAGGCGCGTCCGTTGAGGTATGCCTGTTCCGGATCCCACAACTTGACGTTATCCCATACGAATAAGTCGGTGCCAACAAATTGAACGTCAATGGAACTCATTCCCACCGTGCGGATAATCGGGTGCTGCAAGCGGTAGTTGAGTGTTATTTCTTGAAGCCTCAAATAGCTGCTGTTGCCTTTCCACCACGTGGATATTTGCGAGTTGTTGGCATTGTAGCCGTAAGTGAGGCGCGGGAATCTGGCATTGGGATTTTCCGCCAAAGCGGGATCGATGCCGTTGGCTATGGCATAATCCATCGGTATCCATCGGTTCGCCGGATCGGCGGCTAATTTCAGCACATTGCCGATCTGTCCGTTGTTGAAAGGCACATAGCCCGGTCCGTTGGTGCCGTGTACGCCGTCGTTGTAGCCTACGTGGTAGAAATCGGTTTTGCCGGTACCCTTAAACCGGATTCCGAAAGTCAATGCCTTGTATCTCACTTCGCCGCCTATTCCGTACATCAGGCGCGGGTAAGTCGGATCGGAAAGGAACACCCTGTCGTCGGTATTGATGACGCCGTCGCCGTTGATGTCCTTGTATTTGATGTCGCCGGGCATCACTTTAACGCCACCGAAAGTCTGTACCGGGCTGCTGGCTATATCCTGATCGTCGCGGAACAGTCCGGTAGCAATATAACCCTGTATCCTGCCTGTCGGATAGCCGTTGTAACGTTGGTAGGGATACTTTTGCGGGGCTTGTTCCCAGTTGACGACTTCGTTTTGGGAATAGGTGTAGTTGGCGCGAAGCGTAAAGCTCCAATCCTTGTCGATGTCCTGCGTAAAGGCGACGTTCCCGTCGGATCCGAAACTGTGCATCTCGCCGACATTACCGTAAGGACGTGCGCTGTAAATCAATCCCACATACGTCGGGATAGATTCGCGGCGTTGGAAAATGCCGTTGCGGGTATCGTTGAAGAAATCCACCGTGAACGACAGCCGCTCGTCTAACAAGCGTGCTTCGATACCGAGGTCGGCTTTCAGCGCCTTTTCCCACATCAGGTTATTGGCGCCGAACTGTATCTCGGTAATGCCGGGCAGATCGCTGCCCCAGCCTGTCCCAACGCCATAGCCATCCGATACCGTTGTCAGGTAAGGAAACCTGAAATTGGCAATGCGATCGCTACCTACCGAACCGTAAGATGCCCTGATTTTCAAGAAATCGAGCCACGATACATTTTCCTTTACCCAATCGTAGCTGGTGGGAATCCATCCTCCCGCCACGGAAGGGAAGAAACCGAACTGTTTACCCGGCTCGAAGTTTTCAGAGCCGGTGTAACCGAAGTTGAAGTCGATCATGTAGGTATCCTTGTAATTGTAGGTAATGCGGCTCGAAATACCCTGATAGCGTTTCGGAATAGCCGCCATACTGCGGTTGATACCCGAATTGTCGATGTCGTAAGTATCTTTCTGGTCGCTCATGTAATAATAGAGCAGGGCGCTCACGCTATGATCGGTCAGTATCTTCTTGTCCCAGTTCAGCGTGCTTTCGAGGTGGTATTTGCGGTACTGCCGCGTGCTATACGAATAAGTCGCGCTTTGGGCTTCCGCACGCCGCGCAACCAGCAGTTCGCCTTTCACGTTACGTCCGGTTGCGATAAACATCTCAGGACGCACATAGCGACGTTCATTAAAATACGATTTGTTGTCGTATGCACCTTGTATCCTTAGTTTCAGCCCTTTGACAAATTGCGAAAAATCCTGCGTTACTGACAGCGTTGCCAAGCCGTAATTCGTTTGGTCGGAACCGTTTCCGGTGTAGTTCATCATCACGTAAGGCGAGTACTGATCAGCGCCGTAAGCTGGAAGTTGCCCGGTGGAATACCGTACAGGAAGCGTGATGGGTGTCAGTGTCGACTGAGCCGCCCAAACAGCGTCGGTGTTGGATATACCGGGGTGGTTGTTTACCGTCAGGTAGCCGTCCACGCCGAAATACAGCATAGTGCTTTTTGTCAGGTTGATATCCAGATTGGAGCGATAGTTATAGGTGTTGTAACCAACCCCCGAACTGTAAACGCTCTCAGGAGCCATTTTATACGCCGCCCCTTCGTTCGACATACCCAAACTCATGAAATAACGCGCTATTTCGCCACCGCCCTGTGCGCTCAAATAGTAGGTTTGCTGGAAACCGTTCCGGTTGAGGATTTCTTTCTGCCAGTCCACATCGGGGTAGAGATCGTTATCCAAATGATACTGGATAAAATTCATTTCCTGAGTGTTATAAATAGGATCGTCGCCTCGGACAGCACGCGCCTCGTTAGCTAAGAGGGCATAGTCGTAAGAACGAACATATTCCGGCAGTTTGTTCAGGTACGAGAGCGTGAAATTGGTTCTTGCTTTAATCGTCAATTTACCTGCCTGTCCGCGCTTAGTCGTAACCAAGATAACGCCGTTGGCACCCCTGACGCCATATACCGCCGTGGCGGAAGCGTCTTTGAGGACAGAAAAGGATTCTACGTCGGCAGGATCAACCGAGTTGAGATTGCCTTCCAAACCGTCGATCA
>JAISYO010000192.1 GCA_031269865.1 Dysgonamonadaceae bacterium
ATATTCACTCAATTTCGAGTAGGGAGGGCTTATTTTCAAAAACAAATCCGAAAAGCCGTTTTATCGGCATCTCGGACAGGTGCTTTGTGCGGTTTTTTAAGTTTAGCGGACAGCAATAATTTCCAAAATAAGGGGACTTTCCTAAAATCAGGAAAGTTCCCCTTTATATATACCAAACTCGTAAATTTGGTTTTATCGCTTAATAATCACTTCCTTAGGCGCGTCAATCTCGCTTTTGATTTTCCCATCGGCTTGTTTGGTGTGTTTCACGTAAATTTTTCCGTATGGGGTGGGGAAGCTGCCTTCCGCAAATTCCAAATTGCCGAGGTTCGGGCGGATTTGCACCGTCTTGCTGCCCGGTTTGAGCACTTTAATACCGAGCACGTGCGCCGACAGCCACGATGTGGGTCCCGATGCCCAGCCGTGGCAAAGGCTCGCCCGCAAGCCCACGTAGCAATAACTTCCGCCGTCGGCGTGAATATCGTGTTTGCCTTCGGGAACCAATGCGTCGATTCCAGCCGCATTTTTTCTTTCCGCGTAAACGAAATCTTCCCAAAACGAAGTCGCCCCCAAGTCGAGCATCGTCCCCCAATAATCGGAAATGATCTGCATCGCCTCGGCATATTTTCCGGCTTTCGCCAATGTTTCGAGCATATAATATCCGTAGAAGGTGGCAAAGTTGTCGGCGCCGTTTTTCAGAATCACGTCGGAAGCCTTGTCCGCCTTCAAAAGCCCTGCCAGCGAGAGCAGCGCGGCTGCCTGTTTGTTGTCCGTGTCGGACGGGCTATGTTTTTTCATCGGTTCGAGCGTTTTTTTGCACAATGATTTCAGTTCGGCGTCGTTGATCCAGCCGGCGATGTCGATTCCGGCTTCCATCGCCATAATCGTCAGGGCTTGCAATCCCGCGTGAATGGCGTCGGGGTTTTCAGATGTAGGCCAGTCGAGGAAACGTCCGCCGTCTAATTTTTCCACGCCGTTATCCACCTTGGCGGCAATCTGCGCGGTTAGGTTTTTCAGGTATTCGCGTTGTTCTTTCAGGTAATCCAAATCGCCTTGATGCCGATAATAATCGCGATGAATGATGATCCACCACAACGAATAGGACGAGATTCCGTTGATCCAGCCCGGGAGGGGCGTCGTGTTTTTTGCGAAATCCAAACTTGATTTCACGATGTCGCTGCCGCCGAACACGGTGTTTACCGTCATCACTTCGGGGTGCATATCGCCCACCCACACCAAGCGATCGCGTTTAATGCCGTCCCAGAGGTATTCCTGCATATTCAGGTGGACGGTGTATGCTCCGGTTTCCCAAATTTTGTTGAGTCGCTCGTCGCTCGAACGGAAAGAGCCGATATAGGGTATGTCGCGGTATCGGGCGATAGCCCTGACGGAACGAATCGGAAGCTCTATGTCTTTGTCCAACAAGTCAATGCGCACAAAACGGAATCCCGAATTTCCGATTTCAACGCTTCCCAGCCAAGGAAGTTCCAGCGTGAAGTCGCGCAGGGAATGATCGTTCGTGGCGGAATTGATTCCCTTGCCGTCCCCACCGTAATTGCTCATCGCCTCGGAAACGGATTCGCCCAGCCTCACGCGGATTTTTATGGGTTTCTTGTCGCCCCTTATCGCGGCGGCTACCTGCACACCGCCGTAAAGTTCTTTCCCGAAATCGAGCAGGACGGCGGCGTCTTTTTCATTGTCCGATTTCAAGACGCACATTCCTGCGCCGCTCGTGGAAAGCTGCCCGTCGAATTGCGTCAAGAGTACTTGCGGGTTTTTTACTTGCTTGTTTTCGTTGTCCGACAGCCAGACAATCTTCAAGGGGGTTACATAACTACGTGTGATTTCGTCCTTTACCAAATTATCCTTGAAATTGTCGTGAAGGATATTTTTTTGCGCGAGCGCGTTTCCCGAAAGGATAGACAGGAATAAAAGATAAACAGAGAATTTTTTCATATCGTAATTGTTTTTATAATTATTTTTTTACCGTAAAAATCCATTTTCCAGCGCCTACGTGTTCTATCGTGGCGTATTTCCCCTCTCTTTTGTAGGGGACTGTTTTCCCGTTCATTTCAACGCTTTGCCCCTTGCCGTAGAAGGGAAGACGGACGATAGCCGTTGTGTTTGCCGGGATTTGTATCTCTAATTGAAAGCGTAGCCCCGCTTTGTTCTCGAATTTCACAAACACGTCGCCTCGGATAGTCGGGTGCTTGATTTCCGCGTATTTCAACGAACCGGGTTGCGGTTTTATGCTGATTTTCTCGAATCCGGGGCTGTAAGGCTCTATGCCCATCAGTTTTCTCGCTATGGTGTTTGCCGGAACAGCCCCCCAAGCGTGATTCCAATCTTGGTTGGGTTTGAATTTGTTGTCCCACGCTTCCATACTGATTGTTGAGCCTTGCCGAACCATATTGTACCAGCTGCGTTCCTCGGTGGAAGCGAGAAGTTGCAAGCCGTAATTTTCGTTTCCGTAATCGTAGAGCGCGTCCATCAGGAACTGCGCCCCATAAACGCTGCAAGCCATTTTGCGCGACTCGATGAATCGCAGCACGGAAGCGACGTCTTTTTCAGGGACAAGCCCGAATGCCAAGGCGAACATATTGGCGTGCAACGAGGCGTGATCGGTGCCGATGCCGTCCACATAAACCCCGCGTTTCTTGTCGAAAAGCAGTTTGTTGAACGATTCTTTGAGTTTTCGGGCTTGGGTTTCAAACAATTCGGCATCGTCCGTCTTATTGAGGTGTTCGGCAAAGGCTTGCAGAATGCTGAGGGCGCGATAATGATAGGCATTGACTACCGTGTTGATGTCGGTAAAGACGTAGCCGTCGGATTCGCCTTTCGCCCCGAAACCGCCTGTTTGGGGCCAATCTACGATGTCCCTTATCGTGCCGTTGAAATGAATCGAACGAAGTATTTCGGGTGTTACTTTCCTCGTCCGTGTGCTGATAAATCCGTTCTCGTCGGCAAGCGCAAGCAAGGTTTTTGCTTTGAGATCGGCGTAATGATGTGAGAAAGAGGAACTATCCCCGGTGTAAAGGTAATCGAACCAAGCCATTATTGGCGTTTGCAAAATCCATTCGGTAGGCCAAGTCGGGTGCGTGATGAGGTGTTCGTAGGAGGCACGGGCGATGTTGTATTCACGCGCCGTGCAATAATGGGACAGTTGGTTGATGAGCGCGTCGGCTTCGTAGGGAATGCGTTCCCTGTCGCCATCGACATACAATCCGGCAAAGGACGTGGCTTTGATGGAATACTTGCAGAGTTCCCAAACTTGGTTTAAGACGCTGTCGGAACTATGGAAATAAGAGTCGGTTTCGTTGAAGGGGTAGAACACGGTTTCGCGCACGATGTCGCCCTCGCTCAATTTGTGCTTGTAATTTTCTATCTCGCAATACCGGAAAGGCGTAACCTCGCCAATGTAATCGGGCATCAATACGGCAGGCGGATTCGTGTTTCGTTGATCGGGGCGAATGTCCACGATGTAGGTGTTCCAACCTTTTTGGGCTACGAAACGGTATGTCGAGTAACGGATTGTGCCACCGGGGGAAGGGTTTATCCTTCCGTTTTTAACCGCCTCGCCCAAATGAAGGGTAAGGGTGTCGGTTCCGTTTTCAGAAAACAAATTAGCCCTCAACCGCCCGAAAGCGTCGCGTGCAAAATCCAAAAAATAATGGTTCGGGGCTATGTTTTCTATTTTGACAGCCCTTTCGTCCTGCTTTTGCATGGGGTGTTTGTCGGTGGCGTATTCGTTCAGCTTTTCGCTCGTTTTGAAGGTTCCAATCGCGGAAGGCGGCGACTCGTTCCCTTCGTTGTCCCAAACGCTGACTCGCCAAAAATACAGCTTTCCGGGCGAAAGGCTTGCGCCGTCGTAAAACACGTTGGTGGATTGGCTGTTTTCCACGATGCCCGAATCCCACATATCGCCCTTGCCCTTTTGGGAAAGGCTGTCTTCGCTCGAAGAAACGATGATACGGTAGGATTTTTGGCGAATGTCGTTCTTGTCCGATTCCACCACCCAGCCGAAAAAGGGTTTTCGGGTACTTATTTCCGTGAATTGAAATTGTTCTTTCCGGTTTATCGCTTTGTTTAAGGGCGTTATGGACGGGTATCCGTTGAGAAAAATCCTTTCCGTATTCCCCAACAGATTGACGGACAAGTTGGAAATCCGAAGCTCTTTTTGCGCATAGACGGAAAGGGCTATCGCAAAACAAAAAGCAGGGCAGAGCAAGGCACGTTTTTTCGGAAGCATCATTTTCATCGTTTTATGTGGTTATTAGATTCTTGTCGGTTTCCATTTCACAATCCCCATATTTCGGTATTCCAAGGGTGTCATTCCCACCTTCTTTTTGAAGAAAGAAAGGAAGTATTCATACGAGCAGAAATTCAGTTTGAAGGCTATTTCCTTGATGCTGAGGTTGGTTTCCGCCAACGATTCTTTGGCTTTGCGCAATTTCAATTCCTGAAAATACTGCGCGGGCGCATATCCGGTGTATTCTTTGAAGACTTTTCTGAACCAAGAATAACTTGTGCCCAGATTTTCGGCAATTTCCTTGATGTCAATGTTTTTATTGAAGTTTTCAATCATAATGATTTTTGCCCGTTCGATGATTTGCGCCGATTCCCGCGATTCGAAGGTTATGTTTTGCGAATGGTATAAGATAAGCCCCAAAATGTGAAAGACAATCCCGCCCAGATATTGTTGCGAAGCCGTTTTGTCTTCTTTCGCCACCCGGATTGCCGTCGAGAACAGATTGACGAGATCTTCATTGACGCCCACGTCCAAAATCTGATTCTTTTTGGTAATGAATTTGTTTTCAAAAAGTTGATCGGCTATAGCCCCTTCAAAACCAATGTAATACTCGTTCCAGCCCGTTTCTTTCGAGGGCTTGTAGGTGTGCCATTGCCCCGGAAACAAAATGAAAGCCTGTCCTTTTTTGACTTCCGTCTGTTTGGTGTTCGCCGAGGAAAACGATCCGCCGCCCTTGCTGATATACACAATTTGGTATTCCGACAAAATCCGCCCTTTGTTCGGGTTGAAATAATAGCTTTTGGGGTGATCGGCAGAGGGATACAGCGCGTTGGGCGCGATGGGCTGAAAACCAACCGTGTTTACCGTTATCCCGAAATTTTTGTCTTTCTCGGTAACCAGCAGGTACTTAAAATCTATGCCGAAATCGTTGTATTTCTTCATTGTTGTGTGGCGTTATGCACACAATGCGGCAGGAAAAAACCGAACCGCATTGTGTGATAAAGATTTAGAACGCATCAATCATTATTTTGCGACATTCCACCATTCCATCGTCGTCAACTGCGGAAAAACGATCGAGAGAATCAGGATCAGCAAGCCGAGAATCAAGACAATCATCGTCTTGCTTCCCGCGCCTTTCCACTCTTTGAGGATAATGCCCCAAATGTTGCTGAACAACACGTTGAGCGACATAAGGATAGACCACGAGAAGGCGAGCAGGACGGGGCTTTCGGTTAGGAAACTCTTGCCGAGTTCCAATCCGAAGAATTGCGAGTACCACAACAAGCCAGCCAAGGCGCAGAAAAGCACGTTATTTACCAGCAACGACGTTTTTCCGTAATCGTCAAATGTTTTGTTTTTAGCGTTTTGGAACAAACAATAACTTGCATTCGTGATGAATCCGCCGATGGTAACAAGCAGTACAACGGGCAAGCCTGCAAAGAGGGGATTCACGCCCTGCGCAATCAGTGAATCTTTGACTGCCGCGCCAGCATCGAGTCCGAGGGCGAAACACGCGCTCATCACGCCGGCGAGGAGGGCGATGATCAAGCCTTTTTTCAAGGCGAAATCGGCTACCGCCTTGCGCTTTTCTTCTTCGCTCATATTCGCCGATTTCAGCGCACCCGCGTAACCAATCACGGCAATGCCGGCAATCGCAATCGCCACGCCAATAAGCAAAATCAGTCCGTCGCCTTCAAACAAATCCTTTCCTTTCAGAATGGCAGGAATCAAGGTGCCGAAAGCCGAGCAGGTGCCGAGCGCGAGCGATTGTCCGAGCGCAACGCCGAGATAGCGCATACTCAAACCGAAAGTCAAACCGCCGATGCCCCAAAGTGTACCGTAACCGATTGATTTCCACGCTTCAGAACCGCCGTTAGTCAGCACCGAGGCGATTGACGAGCCTTCGGGGATTGCCAGCAACGCGCCGATGAAAGGGAAAACCAACCACGCGAAAATGCCCTGAACAAGCCAGAATGATTCCCACGACCAATTTTTCACCTTCTTTATCGGCACGTAGGAACTCGATTGCCCCATACTGCCGACGGCGATAATTAAAAGTCCTATTAAGATATTCATTGCGTTATTTTTTTTGGTTTAAGTTGGTTTAAGCTGATTCTGTCGGCTTAAACCAACTGCTTTTAATTATCTCTTGGAAGTAACTTCTTTCTCGTATTTCTGAATTTCTGCGATATACGCTTCGCCGACAGGCACGTCGTTTGTAAGGCAGAAATAGTCCCAAACAGCCGTCCAAGGTTGGCTTTTCAGTTCTTCCTGCAAGGCGAGGCGTTCAAAGAGTTGATCTTTGTCTTCGTACTGTTGCAAGGTTTCTGAGGGTTCGAGGAAGGCTTGCAAGAGGGCTTTTTGCGTGGCGCGAGAACCGATGACGTATGCGCCGATGCGGTTGATGGTGCCGTCGAAATAGTCGAGCCCGATATGGATTTTGCTCAATTGGTTGCAACGGACGATTTCGCGAGCCAAATCCTGCAAGTCGTCGTTGAGGATAACCACGTGATCTGAATCCCAGCGAATTGGGCGACTTACGTGAAGCATCACTTCGGGTGTGAAAAGCAAGAGCGACGAGAGTTTGTCGGGAATGCTTTCCGTGAGGTGGAAGTGTCCGGTGTCGAGGGTAACGATTTTCTGTTTCTTCGCGCCGTAGCCGAGGTAGAAATCGTAGGAACCAACCGTATAACTTTCCATTCCGATGCCGAAAAGTTTTGCTTCGATACAGTCTTTCATATTCTTGTATTCGGTGGCAAAAATTTCGTCCAGCGATTTTTCGAGGATTTGGCGGTATTTCAGGCGGTTAGCCGGAACTTCCTTGCTGCCGTCGTGAACCCAGAGATTCATAATGCAGGGA
>JAISYO010000145.1 GCA_031269865.1 Dysgonamonadaceae bacterium
TGCCACGAAATGGCTTCCCCTTCGCGATCTTCATCGGAAGCGAGCCACACCGTTTCGGCTTGTTTGGCGGCGGCTTTCAATTCGGAAACCACCTTTTTTTTATCGGCAGGTATCTCGTAGATGGGCTTGAAATGATTTTCGATGTCGATGCCGAAATCTTTCTTCTTCAAATCGCGAATGTGTCCGTAGCTCGACATCACGTGATAATCCTTACCCAAGAATTTCTCGATAGTCTTGGCTTTTGCGGGGGATTCCACGATAACCAAATTTTTCTGCATAAGCGTTTTTCTTAAATTACTTTTTTTATTGATACAATCTTTGCGGCTGCAAAAGTAGTTATTTTTATGAGAGTTTGAAAGAAAAATTTTGCAAATCGTTGAGAAACTGATTAAATTTTAACGAAATACGTTATTACGCTATTCTCGGCTACTTTTTTTCGGGGGGATTTTGAAACAAGTTGAGAATGACGCTTATTCGATAAACGACACGCCGTGAAGCTTTTCCAACATCTCGCGCAACTGCGATGCAAGGCTTTTGCGGATTCGCAGTCGCATCACGCAATCCGTTTTGAAATCTTGTTCCCAACGGGCTTGCTCAAATTGTTTGAGGACGCGCATCACTTCGTTCAACAAAACGTAGCCGAAACGGATTGCGATAGGCTCATCGACGGTTTTCTCAACGATATGGGCGTTTGCGATGGCATCGGCGGCGGCTTCCTTGTAGGCTTTTATCAGACCGCTCGTGCCGAGCAGCGTGCCTCCGAAATAGCGGACGACAAGCACCAGCACGTCCGTCAGTTCGTGCGAGTTGATTTGTCCGAGAATCGGCTTTCCCGCCGTCCCCGACGGTTCGCCATCGTCGTTCGCCCGAAAATCAACGCGCTCTGCGCCCAGCATATACGCCCAGCAAACGTGCCGCGCATCGTAGTATTTCTTGCGCTGCTCATCGACGATGCTCTTTGCCTCGTCCGCCGATTTTACGGGATAAACCGCCGAAATGAATTTGCTTTTCTTCTCGGTAACGTATCCCTCGGCAACGGCTTCTATGGTTTTATAAACGTCGTCCATACTGCAAAGGTAAAAAGAAATTAAGAAATAAAGAAATTAAGAAATGCGAGCCATTGTATTTTGAGGAAACCATAAAAGAAAGATTGCAAAATGAATGATTACCCTCGCTACCGCACGAATTTGCCCTGCGTAAAATACGATAATGTTCCCCAAAAATCAGAAAATTTTGATTTTTGGAACATTATAATTTTGTAATTTCAAAAATAAACCACTACCTTTGCATACAAAACAACATCAAAAAAACAGCATAATGTTAGTAGTTAGTACACGAGAATTAACTCAGAATCAAGAAAAATATTTTGATATAGCTAAGAACCAACGGCTTATCATCAAAAGGAAAAACCGCTTTTTCCAAATTGTTGATTTGGGCGAAACCATTCCGGAAATTGATGACGCCTATATGAGCAGAAAGGAATTGTATTCAAAATTAGACAAGGGTATTGAGGAATATAAGGCAGGTAAAACCAAAACCTTTGCCTCAAAAGAGGACATTCATAAATTCTTAAATGCACTGTAACACAATTATATGTACAACATCTCATTGACAGAAGATGCAGTGAAAGATTTGGCAAAATTAAAAAAATACGAGCCTCTATCCTTCAAAAAAGCAGAGAAATTGATTGATGAATTGTCCGAACACCCAACGACAGGAACAGGTAAGCCGAAACAGTTATTGGGCGACAGGGCAGGACAATGGGCAAGAAGAATTTCTCAAAAACACCGCCTTATCTACTTGATTGACAATGACAATGTCGTAGTATTGTTGCTTTCTGCATACGGACACTACGGCGAAAAATAAAAGTAGCACCTCCGCCCTGCCAAATTAGCAATCCAGCGTAGGCGAACATAAGCATTTGCCCTGCGTAAAATACGATAATGTTCCCAAAAAATCAAAATATTTTGATTTTTTGGGAACATTATCGTAGTACCTTTTCGCTTTAAGGAATTTGAGAAATTAAACGTTGAACGCCCAAACGCCAACCATCTGAACGATTGAGTTTCGCCCCCCCCTTACCCGCATTTCGAGGCGCCGCAGTTGCGGCATTTCAGGCAGCCTTCCTGATACGTCAGCGTTTCCTGTCCGCAGACGGGGCATTTCTGTCCTCTCGCCTCGGTATCGTTGGGAAGGTATTTTTTCAGGGCGCGCTCCACGCCGTTTTTCCACGTGTTGATGGTTTCGCTGTCCAGTTCCAATCCCGATACGAGCTTGATTACCTGATCAATGGGCATTCCATAGCGCAACACGCCGGAAATCAATTTGGCGTAGTTCCAAAATTCGGGGTTGAATTTGCTATCCAAGCCTTCGATCGTAACCTTATAGCCACGGCGGTTTTTGAACTGGAAATCATAGTGTTTGTGTCCGTTTTCGTCATACGCCTTGATGATTTTGCCTCCGGTAAGGTTTTTCGGCAGAAGAATGCCATCGTCCTCGTCGTTGATACCGGTAAAGATTTCGTAGGGACGTCCGTTCAGCAAACCGATGAAGGCGATCCATTTTTCCTTGTTGTTTTGAAATTTGATGATGTCGGCAACCAGTTCTGTCGGGCGCGACGTTACGATTTGTGGCATTTCGTAGCAGTCGCTGTCTTTTTTCTCTTCTTTTTTGCTGTCTTTGCCGTCGCCGTTGGAAATCAGCACCCCGGCACGCGAACCGTCGCGATAAACCGTACAGCCTTTGCAACCGCTGCGCCACGCTTCCATATACAGTTCGCCAACCAATTCTTCCGTAACGTCGGAAGGTAGGTTGATGGTAACGCTGATGGAATGATCCACCCATTTTTGCACCCTGCCCTGCATCTTCACTTTCTGCAACCAATCCACGTCGTTCGATGTGGCTTTGAAGTAAGGCGATTTGGCAACCAACTCGTCAATTTCCTGATTCGTGTATTTTTTGGCGGAGGGATAGCCGTTCGCTTCCATCCACGTAACGAATTTGTGGTGGAAAACGACAAATTCTTCCCACGAATCGCCGTTCTCGTCCACGAAGTCGATGTGCGACTTGGCATCGCTCGGGTTTACTTTGCGGCGGCGTTTGTAAACGGGCATAAATACAGGCTCGATGCCCGACGTGGATTGCGACATAAGGCTCGTGGTGCCGGTTGGCGCGATAGTCAGGCAGGCGATGTTGCGGCGTCCGTATTTCCGCATATCCTCGTAGAGTTCCGGATCGGCTTCTTTCAACCGGTTGATGAAGGGGTTGTTTTTTTCCCTCTCGGCATCGTAAATCTCAAAGGCGCCGCGTTCCTTCGCCATTTCCACCGACGATGCGTATGCGCTCAGCGCAACGGTGCGCTGCACTTTTTCCGAGAAGTCGGTGGCTTCTTCCGTTCCGTAGCGCAAACCCAAGGCAGCCAGCATATCGCCTTCGGCTGTGATGCCCACGCCCGTGCGCCGTCCTTGCAGGGTTTTCTTCCGTATTTTTTCCCACAAGTGGCGTTCGGAACATTTTACCTCTTCGATTTCGGGATCTGCTTTTATTTTATCGAGGATCTTGTCAATTTTTTCCGATTCCAAATCAATGATGTCGTCCATAATGCGCTGCGCCAATTTCACGTGCTTTGAAAAAAGCTCGAAATCGAAATAAGCGTCTGACTTAAACGGATTTACCACGTAGGAATAGAGGTTGATAGCCAACAGTCGGCAGCTGTCGTAGGGGCAGAGCGGGATTTCGCCGCAGGGGTTGGTGGACACGGTGCGGAAACCCAGATCGGCGTAGCAATCGGGCACCGATTCGCGAATGATGGTGTCCCAAAACAGCACGCCCGGCTCTGCCGAACGCCAAGCGTTGTGCACGATTTTGCGCCACAAATCGCCCGCGTTGATGGTTTTAGAGTATTTGGTTTCGTTGCTCGAAATGGGGTATTTCTGCGTGTAAGGCGCGTTTTTCGCAGCGGCTTCCATAAACTCGTCGTCTATTTTTACCGAGATGTTCGCCCCCGTTACCTTGCCTTGTGTCAGCTTGGCGTCGATGAAATCTTCGGAATCGGGGTGCTTGATGGACACGCTGAGCATCAACGCGCCACGGCGTCCGTCCTGCGCCACTTCGCGCGTGGAATTGGAATAGCGTTCCATAAACGACACCAAGCCGGTGGACGTGAGCGCGGAATTTTTAACGGGCGAACCTTTCGGGCGGATATGCGAGAGATCGTGTCCCACGCCGCCGCGCCGTTTCATCAATTGCACCTGCTCTTCGTCGATGCGGATAATGGCGCCGTAGGAATCGGCTATCCCGTCCATTCCAATGACGAAACAGTTTGACAGCGAGGCGATTTGAAAATTATTTCCGATGCCCGTCATCGGGCTTCCTTGCGGAATGATGTAGCGGAAATGATCGAACAGATCAAACAACTCTTTTTCGCTCAACGAGTTGGAGTACTTTTTCTCGATGCGCCCAATCTCGTTGGCTAAACGGTGGTGCATATCTTCCGGCGATTTTTCATAGATGTTGCCGTCGCTGTCTTTCAGCGCGTATTTGCTTACCCAAACTTTTGCGGCAAGCTCGTCGCCGGTAAAATAATCCAGCGAGCTGTTGTAGGCTTCGTCAAACGAATATGTTTTCTTTTTCATACGATAATTATATTACTTTTCTTTTCCAAAAGATTTTCCATTTGAGGTTACAATATTAATCAATGATTTTCGGTTTTCCAAAAATATACACTTTATTTTTTTATTTTGTTGATAAATTTTCCAAAACAAAAAACAAACATTTGATTGTGAGGATGTTGATTTTTCGTGTCGGGATAAAAGTTTTCCAAAATAAAAATCGGCGGGTAAATGAGGTTATTATCCGGCTGTATGAATTGCCGTTGGCGTAAAAAAGGAAAAAGAGAATTTTGTCGTCCTCTTTTCCGTGATGAATTGTCCATTCAGATTATTCCGTTGTGAAATAAACCTCGCAAGGTTTGAGAAGCGGTTTCATTTTATCGTTGGTTGATTGGCACAAAATTTTCCCTAACAAGTAAAAACGATGAAATGTCCAGGGAAAAACACGCGAAGGACGCAATGTCCCTTATTCCCCCTGCGATATTCCGTTGTTTTTGAGTATCTCGTCGAACCGCGCCAATTTCCCCTCTTTTTTCATTTCTTGGTATATCGCGGACATTAATCTTTCGGCATCGGAGCGGTAGGGCGATTTCTGCGATATGTAGATAATCAGGGATTTGCAGGCGTTTTCCAAGCCTTTTTCAAAATCTTTCATACCGAGATAAGTAAGCGCAAGCCCATAAAACGTTTCGGCGTTATTCGTGTCGATTTCGGCTAATTTTTCATACGCCGCAATCGCCTTTTCAAAATCCCCCTTGTATTGATAAGCCACCGCTATGTTTTGAAGCGGCACCAGGCCGTAAGGATCGACGCGCAGGGACTGTTGGTAGCAGGCTATCGCCTTGTCGAGTTCGTTTAACTTGCGGTAGATCAACCCCAAATTGTCCCAAGCGAAGGCGAACAGAGAATCAATTTCCACCGCCTTCTCAAAACAGGCGGCGGCTTCGCGGTAGTTGTCGTTGGTAAGTTCCTTTTGCCCGGCGCTATAAAATTTCATGGCTTCGGGGTTTTCCGATATGGAATGTTTGTTGATCATATCCCTCGATGCGATTTTCAACCTGAGGGAAGTGCAGTTTTCGCGTAAATACCCTTCGATTTCGGAATAGTATTTTTTATATTGGGGGGAATTTTCTGATGTTGCGATGGATATATTCACGTCTTTTGTGGAATCGGATTTTGATGGATCAGGATAGAACAGATTCATACCAATTTGATAGGCAATGATTTGCTTGCCGATACATTTTGCAATCTCCCTGTTGATTTCTTCGGGCAATCTATTTGTCGTCTCAATGGAATCTATGCAACGACAAGCGTTGTCCAACGGTAATTGCAACAATTGTTTTTTTACATCGTCCGCTAACTCCTGTGTCGATTGTGCTTTTTCTTTTTGCTCGAAAAAATCAGATATAGCCCGATGGTTATTTTCATCTTGGGCGAATCCTGCTGGGGCGAGAAGGGCAGAGATGATGAGAATGGTTATTGTTCTTTTCATACGATTATTTTATTGTTGGTAATGCTGCTATTTTTTACAAAGATATGAAAATTAATTACGAATTAAAAATCAAGGGAGAAAAGTTAAGGGTAAAAGGCGAAGGAGAATTAAGAATTAAGAGAGAAGCTATTCGTATTCTTCGCTATTGTATCGTGTTGGTCATTTTTGTCGAATTAGGCTTTTCGTTCTCAAATTCCTTAACATCCTTTTTTTGGGGAACGCTGACAGCGCCGATTTTTTACATTCCGTAGGAATTGCAGGCACTACCCCCTAAAAAGGCTGAAAGCCTTGTAAGACGGTTGCGCCGCTTGGGCGGGTGTGCGGGTTGGGGCGGGGGGGGCGGGGGGGGGGGGGGGGGGGGGGGGGGGGGGGGGGGGGGG
>JAISYO010000116.1 GCA_031269865.1 Dysgonamonadaceae bacterium
CGACTGAAATTAATCGGGTACGAATCCTTGATCGGAGGAATATTGGCCGTTGCCGGCTACATTTGCCATTTTTTTATTCCTGCAAATTAGACGTGCGCAATCGAAAGAAAAAGGCTTGATATGCGTAAAGATCATATTTTTTGATTAATTTTGCGCCAAATTAATTTATTTATAAATATTCACTAAAATGAAAAAGATTGGAATTTTATTAATTATGTTCGCTATGCTAAGCATGGTGGCTTGTAAAGAGGGAAAGAAAGAGTGTAAGAACGAAGTACAATGCACTCATCAGGAAGCAGCAGCAGATGCTCAGCAGCCGAAGAAAGACAAAAAAGTTATTGTTGCTCGTGTCGTTGTTAAAGAGGGGCAGGAAAAAGCGTTTATCGAAGTAGCTTCGAAATTGGTAATCGCCACCCGGCAGGAAACGGGCAATCTCTTTTATTCTTTGTATCAGTCTCCGCTCAATCCGGCTGAATTTATCTTTTATGAAGAATACACAGACGACGACGCTTTTCAGACGCACGCTTCATCCGCTCATTTCGCTGCCTTTGCCGAAGGCACTAAAGACCTGACGGCCGGCGATTTAATCGTAGATGAATTTTAACCGGTAGCTTGATTCTATTAAAACAGCCTGCAAGATAAAAAATACCATAAATACGGAAGGCGAATGTTTATTTCGCATTACTTGGTTGAATCCCTGTTGCAAGTTGTTTCAATTCCTGAAACTATGCATTTGTTCAGCGGAATTGAGCCGTATTTGACGGAAAGGAACGGCTTGCCTTTCCTCAATCCTGCATTGCCGAACCCGGTGTTAGTAGAGATAAAGGAAGTAAAGTTGTTCCCTATCCGCGAATCAATAGAGAGGATACCCTCGACCGCATCATAACGGATGCCTGTCAAGGCTTCCAAAAGCCCGTAAGAAGGTGCAGCGAGCCGAATCACAAAGCGGAGGCTATCTGTCGCCGTCTTAAATACAAATCACAACCTTTCTCCAAACGAAAATTTGTAGTGCACAAATCGGAATTTGAAAAAATGGACTCAGACGATTTTCAACGTTTTGTGACCTGATGGGTTGCAAAATATGGGTTCGAGAGGTTAAAAAAGTGCTGAAAGAGAAAAAAATAGAAAAATTGTTTATTATTTTATTGGAGTTGGAATTCACACCATTCAATGCTCCCGTCCCGCCGGTTTTGAATACCCTTCTCTATTGCTATATTTAAAAATTACGGATGGCGCACGCAAAATTCGTAACTCATAATTCAAATTTTTATATTACCTTTGCAACAAAAATAACAATATGAGAAATATCAGTTTAAGAGTCCCCGAAATGTCGGAACTTGACGCCATGCAGTTGTCCATGATACTTGCAAGTGCTTTGTATGAGCAGGGTATGGTTTGAAATCAGAACAGCAAACGATATTTATAAGTATAAATTATTTGAAACACAGGTAGATAAAGGCGAAGCAAGCGCAATGGCTCTGGCTTTGGAAATAGAAAATTCAGCGTTGATAATAGATGATTATAAAGCAAGAAAATAATTCGTATATTTGTGTTCTCAAAAAGAAATTACAGATGAACAAACGGTTATTGATTCTTTTCGTTGGCTTGTCCTTGTTTATTTCAGCGGTGGCACAAGTGCCGTTGAGCGACAGTGCAAAAATCAGCCTGATGACCACTTCGCCGTGGAGTGGGGCGGTGTACGCGGTTTATGGGCATACCGCCCTTTTTGTCAAGGACGACTCCACGGGCGTGGATTTGGTGTTCAACTACGGATTTTTCGATGACTCGAACCTTCTCGATTTCACATACCATTTTGTGCTCGGCGAAACCGATTATGTGTTGGGAGTTACGTCTTTCAATGATTTTCTTCGGGAATACAAAGAAAAAAAATTGGAAGTCATCGAGCAGGAATTGAACCTGACGCAGCCCGAAAAACAAAGTTTGTGGGAAGCCTTGTATATCAACGCAAAGCCCGAAAACAGGGGCTACCGCTATAATTTTCTGTTCGACAACTGCGCTACCCGTCCGCGCGATATGGTTGAAAACCAGGTGCAGGGGCGCATTGAATACCCTGCCGACGACAAGGTGCAGACTTTTCGCGATTTGATTCACGAGTGCGTGGGGGCTTACCCATGGATGGAGTTCGGCATCGACTTAGTTATCGGCAGCGGGGCGGATTCCACCATCAATCTGCGCGAGAAAATGTTCCTCCCGGTCTATTTGATGGACGCTTTCGACGGCGCAAAAGTCACCAAGAACGATACCAAACAGTATAACTTGGTAAAAGGAAAAAACACCGTGCTGGAAGCGGAGATGGGCGTATCATGCGCGGGGTTGTTGCTGACGCCCATTTACGCCGCGCTCGCCCTGCTTATGCTCACGATTATCGTTTCCGTTATTCAAAAAATGAAAGATTACCGGACTTTCCTGCCGAAACTGTATGATACCCTGCTCTTTGGCGTGGCGGGAATCGCGGGGTTGATCATCTTTTTCCTTATGTTCTTTTCGGTGCACCCTGCCGTGGACGCGAATTGGAATTTTGCGTGGTTAAACATTTTTAGCCTGATTTTCGCTTTTTTATTTTGGGTAAAATCCCAGTGGAAGCTCGTTTTTTACTATCATTTTATTAACTTTGCGGTCTTAACGCTATTTTTGGCGTTATGGTGGTTGATTCCACAAGAATTGCCGCTCGCCAGCATCCCCTTCGCCATGTGTTTATGGATTCGTTCGGGCATGAATATCGGGATGGCAAGAAAGAGAAAGAGGCAAAAAAACCGCTACCCGTCTGCACAATATTTAAAGACGGCGTGGGGATGCTGAAATAGTAGCACGGTTTTTGCGCATAAAACAAAAAAGGATAGATACGGAACAATGGTAAAAATAATATCTTCGCTTGTAGCTTTTTTTTCGGTTACGTCGTTGTTCGCTCAGAATGTTTCGCCCGAAACGCCCAAATTGGTTGTCGGCATCACGATTGATCAGTTGCGCGGCGATTACCTCGAACTTTTCAAGCATACCTTCGGCGAAAAGGGATTCAAAAGATTATTGGGAGAAGGCTTGGTTTATGCCAATGTGAAATACGATTTTCCCTATTTGGACAAGGCTACCACCATCACCAGCATCTACACGGGCACCACGCCGTCGTATCACGGCATTGTCGGCGAAAACAAGTACCTTCCCGAAACCAACACGGTGGTATCATCTTTTGCCGACAGCAAATACCTCGGTAATTTCACGACAGAGAAATTTTCGCCCCTCGCCATCAAAGTTTCCACGATAGCAGACGAGTTGGAAATTGCTTCCGGCGGACAATCAGAGATTTATGCTTTCGCCCCCGACGTTTCGCAAGCCTTGGCTTCGGGCGGACACGGCGCAAACGCGGCTTATTGGGTGGAAGATTATTCGGGGAAATGGGCGACTACCACCTTCTATAAATCCACACAAGCCATTGTCGATCAATTCAATCGCAGTCCGGAAGCGATAAGTTCAACGGCGGTGTCCAATTCGTGGAAACCGGCGATGGACGTTACCCGCTACAACGCTTTTCCCTACACCAAGAACATTTACAACTTCCAGCACTTTTTCGTTGAGGACAAGAAGCCCAGCTACAAGCTCTTCAAACAGTCGCCCCACCTGAATGCCGAAGTGCGTTCGATGGCGGAAAAACTGCTGAAAGCCAATGTGTTCGGAAAACAGTCCAATCCCGATTTTCTCGCCCTCACGTTCTACGCCGGAAATTACCCGAATGCCTTGGATAAAAACTATTCGGTTGAGATTCAGGATAATTACCATCGCCTCGATCAAGATATTGCATCACTGTTGGAAACCATCGATAAAACCGTGGGCTTGAAAAGCACCTTCATTTTCGTGGTTTCCACCGGATATTTCAACGAACAGGAAGTTTACCCGAAAGAGATGCACACTTCGGGGGGCGATTTTTACCCCTCACGCAGCCAAGCCCTGCTCAATATGTACCTGATGGCGATTTACGGGCGCGAGCAATGGATAAAAACCTACTACAACCAGCAGTTTTTCTTCGATCGCAAGTTGCTCGAAGACAAGAAAATAGATTTAAGGGATTTCCAAGAGAAAGCCGCCGAATTTTTGGTGCAATCCGCCGGGGTGCAAGACGTTTTCACGTCCTTTCAGATGCTGCACGGCGCATACAACCAGATGATCCAACATTACCGGAACGGCTATTTCAAAGGGGTTTCGGGCGATTTATTCCTCGAATTGCAACCGGGTTGGCGTGTTGTCCCCGAACAGCAGTTGCAAACCGAAAACAACACGAGGACGCGGAACAACGCCGTTGTTTCGCCCGCGATATTTTTCGGGAACGGCATAAAAGCACAAAAAATCGAACGCACGATTGACGCTTCCGAAATTGCGCCAAGCGTGTCGCACCGATTGCGCATACGCGCACCCAACGCCGCAACGGGAAACATTTTGAAAGAATTGTATTGACAATTTGCAGAGAACCACAACAAAAAAATTAAATAAGAAAATAACATAAACAAATGAGTTTCAATAATTTTATATCAAAGATATTCGGAAACAAGGCACAACGCGATTTGAACGAGATAAATCCCGTTGTGAACAAAATAAAGGAAGTGTACCCGCTCATCGAAAAACTTTCTAACGACGCGCTTCGCGCCAAAACGAAAGAGCTTGACGAGCGTATCCACGATTGCATAACGGAAGAGAAGGCGCAAATAGACGAGCTTCGCGCCAATATGGACAGCATTCCAATGGACGAACGCGAGCAGAAATGGAATCAGGTGGACAAGTTGGAAAAGGAAGTTACCGAAAATTTGGAAAAGGCATTGATGGAAGTGCTTCCCGAAGCATTTTCCATCGTAAAAGAAACGGCTAAACGCTTCAAACTGAACGAAGAAATAGAGGTAACCGCTACCGATTTCGATCGCGATTTGGCTGCCACCCACGATTTTGTGCGCATCGAAGGCGACAAGGCAATCTACCAAAACCATTGGCTTGCCGGAGGCAACGAAATAAAATGGGATATGGTACACTACGACGTGCAGTTGTTTGGCGGTGTGGTTTTGCACCAAGGGAAAATTGCGGAAATGGCGACGGGGGAAGGGAAAACCCTTGTGGCAACCCTGCCTGTTTTCCTCAACGCACTCACGCACAACGGCGTGCACGTGGTTACGGTAAACGATTACCTGTCGAAACGCGACTCGGAATGGATGGGACCCATCTATATGTTCCACGGCTTGTCTGTGGACTGCATCGACAAGCACGAACCCAACTCGGACGCACGGCGCAAAGCTTACGAAGCCGACATCACATTCGGCACGAACAACGAGTTCGGCTTCGATTACCTGCGCGACAATATGGCGGTTTCCCAAAAAGATTTGGTGCAGCGCAAGCACAATTTCGCCATCGTGGACGAAGTGGACTCGGTGTTGATTGACGATGCGCGTACCCCTTTGATTATTTCGGGACCCGTTCCCAAAGGCGAAGATCAGCTTTTTGATCTTTTCCGTCCGCGTGTGGAAGTCATCGTGAAGGCGCAACGCGAACTCTGCACCAAACTGCTCGCCGAAGCCCGTCAAAAAATAGCTTCGCAAGACAAGAAAGAGCAGGAAGAAGGCGTTTTGTTGCTTTACCGTTCTTTCAAGGGCTTGCCGAAAAACAAGCCGTTGATCAAGTTTTTGAGCGAGCAGGGCGTGAAATCGGCGATGCTGAAAACCGAAGAGTTCTATATGCAGGATCAGATGCGCAATATGCACGTCGTTACCGATCCCCTCTACTTTGTCATTGACGAGAAAAACAATACGATAGAGCTGACGGACAAAGGGATAGATATGCTAACCGGAAAATCGGAAGATCCGCAGTTTTTCGTGCTTCCCGACATCGCCTCGCAACTTTCCGAATTGGAACACGATGGATTGAGCGATGAGGTGAAAGCCGCCAAAAAAGACGATCTGTTGCAAAATTACGCCGTGAAATCGGAACGTGTCCACACCATCAACCAATTGCTGAAAGCCTATGCGCTCTTTGAAAGGGACGATGAATACGTGGTTATCGACAACAAAGTGAAAATCGTGGACGAGCAAACCGGACGTATTATGGAAGGACGCCGCTATTCCGACGGCTTGCATCAGGCAATCGAGGCAAAAGAGCGTGTCAAGGTGGAAGCTGCCACGCAAACTTTCGCCACCATCACGCTGCAAAACTATTTCCGTATGTACAACAAGTTGGCGGGAATGACAGGTACAGCCGAAACGGAAGCGGGCGAATTTTGGGACATCTACAAATTGGACGTGGTGGTTATCCCAACCAACAAACCGGTTATCCGCAACGATATGAACGATCGCATTTATAAAACTAAACGCGAGAAATATACGGCAGTGATCGAGGAAATAGACAAATTGGTTGCCGCCGGACGTCCGGTATTGGTGGGTACGACGTCGGTGGAAATATCGGAATTGCTGAGCCGTATGCTCACACTTCGAAAAATCAAACATAACGTGCTGAACGCCAAGTTGCACCAACGCGAAGCAGAAATCGTAGCCAACGCCGGGCAGAGTGGGGTAGTAACCATCGCCACCAATATGGCAGGGCGCGGTACCGACATCAAGCTCTCGCCCGAAGTGCGTACCGCGGGTGGTTTGGCGATCATCGGCACCGAACGGCACGAGTCGCGCCGCGTGGACAGACAGTTGCGCGGACGTTCGGGACGTCAGGGCGATCCGGGTTCTTCGGTATTCTTCGTTTCGCTCGAAGACGATTTGATGCGCCTCTTCGCCACCGAACGCATCGCGGGTATGATGGACAGAATGGGCTTCAAAGAAGGCGAAATGCTTGAAGCAAAGATGCTTAACTCTGCAGTTGAACGCGCCCAAAAGAAAGTGGAAGAGAACAACTTCGGTATCCGCAAGCGTCTGCTTGAATACGACGACGTGATGAACTCGCAACGCGAACTGATTTACAAACGCCGCCGCCACGCGCTGATGGGTGAGAGAATCGAGATGGACGTAGCCAATATGATCGCGGAAACGTCGAAAGGCATCGTGGAAGCCAACGAGGACGACTACGAAAACTTGAAGATCGAACTGCTGCGCATTATGGCTATCGACGTGCCTTTCTCGGAAGAAGAAGCCAAGGATATGAAAGGCGACACCCAGGCGGAAAAAGCGGGGAAAACAGCCATCGAGAGTTTCAAACGCAAGAGCGAACGCTTGGCGGAAGTCGCCAATCCCGTCATCAAGCAGGTTTTTGAGAACCAAGGGGCGAAGTACGAAAACATCGTGATTCCGGTTACAGACGGTAAAAAAGTGTATAATATCCCTGCCAACTTGAAAGAAGCCTACAACAGCAACTCGAAATCAATAGTGAAGGCTTTTGAAAAATCGGTGTTGCTGCACACCATCGACGAAGATTGGAAAGAACACCTGCGCGAGATGGACGAGTTGCGCCAATCGGTTCAAAACGCAAGTTACGAACAGAAAGATCCCTTGTTGATTTACAAATTGGAATCCTTCGGCTTGTTCAAGGAAATGATTCACGACATCAACTCGAAATCGGTTTCCATTCTGATGCGCGGACAAATCCCCATTCAGAACCCCGAAAACGTGCGTCAAGCCGCGCCCGAACAAAAAACCGATTACAGCAAGTACCGCACGCAGAAAGACGCCGCCGGCAGATCGATGCCCCAAGGCGGCGATCCCGCCAATCCGCAACAACCACGCGAAAGGAAAATGGAACCGGTGCGCGTGGAAAAGAAAGTGGGGCGCAACGATCCTTGCCCCTGCGGAAGCGGAAAAAAATTCAAGAATTGCCACGGGTTGAACGCTTAATTTACTTGCAAGCCAGATGATTTCGCATCGCATAAAACCGAAAAGCCGAACAAGGCTTTCGGTTTTTTACGGGCTATTTTTAAGCAACGCTTCCGGAAATCAATAAAAAACATTAAAAATTGTGGAAATGGAGGCGAAATGGAGTGGCTTTCTTTTTGTTAAATCAATATTTTTTTGTACCTTAGCATAGTTTTATGGTATCGGCGCGCCTGTATTCAGGCATCTGATAATTAGAGAGATATAGAAACAAATTTAAAGAAGGAAATTATATTTTTGTATGACTGATCAGGAAGACAGAATCATTAGGATTAACATCGAAGATGAAATGAAATCGGCTTACATTGATTATTCAATGTCAGTTATCGTGTCGCGAGCTTTGCCCGACGTTAGAGACGGATTCAAGCCGGTTCATAGACGCATTCTTTTCGGAATGTCGGAATTAGGAAACACATCGGACAAACCCTATAAAAAATCCGCGAGAATCGTCGGGGAAGTACTCGGTAAGTTTCACCCGCACGGCGATTCGTCGGTTTACAACGCGATGGTACGCCTCGCGCAAGAATGGAGTATGCGCTATATGCTCGTGGACGGGCAGGGAAATATGGGTAGCGTGGACGGCGACAGCCCTGCGGCAATGCGTTACACCGAAGCACGGTTGAACAAGTTGGCGGAGGAAATGTTGCGCGACATCGAAAAAGACACGGTGGATTTCCAACTCAATTTCGACGATACGCTGAAAGAACCCACCGTACTACCAACCCGCGTACCCAACCTGCTGATAAACGGCTCGGCGGGTATCGCCGTGGGTATGGCTACCAATATCGCCCCCCACAACCTGAGCGAGTGCATCGACGGAATCACTGCCTATATTGACAACCGCGACATCGAAATCAGGGAGTTGATGCGCTACGTGAAAGCCCCCGATTTCCCGACGGGCGGCTATATTTACGGCTACAAGGGCGTGGAAGAGGCTTTCGAAACAGGACGCGGACGCATCATTATGCGCGGACGCGCCGAAATTGAAGCAGGCAAGACACACGACAAAATAGTTATTTCCGAGATACCCTATTTGGTAAACAAAGCCGAACTGATCAAACACATCGCCGATTTGGTTTCGGACAAGAAAATAGAGGGCATTTCCAACGTGAACGACGAAACCGACCGTCAAGGAATGCGCATCGTGGTGGACGTGAAGCGCGACGCCAACGCCAACGTGGTGCTCAACAAGCTCTACAAGCTCACGGCATTGCAATCGTCGTTCAGCGTGAACAATATCGCCTTGGTAAAGGGACGTCCGCAGTTGCTCAACCTCAAACAGTTGATAGAACTGTTCGTGGAACACCGCCACGAAGTGGTTGTCCGCCGGACACAATTTGAATTGAAGAAAGCCGAAGAACGCGCCCACATCTTGGAGGGCTTGATTATCGCTTCGGACAACATCGACGAAGTGATTGCAATCATTCGCTCGTCGAGCAATCCGCAGGAAGCCATACAGCATTTGATGGAACGTTTCAGCCTTTCGGAACTGCAATCGAGGGCTATCGTCGAAATGCGACTGCGCCAACTGACAGGACTCGAACAAGATAAGCTGCACGCCGAGTTTGAAGAAATACAGAAATTGATAGCCCGCTTAAACAATGTGCTGAGCGATGAATCATTGCGTATGCAAATCATTAAAGATGAGCTACTTGAAGTAAAACAGAAATTTGGCGATGCCCGCCGTTCCGAAATCGTTTACGCATCGGAAGAGCTGAACCCCGAAGATTTCTATTCCGATGACGAAATGGTAATTACCATATCGCACTTGGGCTACATCAAACGCACGCCGCTATCGGAATTCCACACGCAAAACAGGGGTGGAGTAGGGGTGAAAGGCTCGGAAACCCGCGACGAAGATTTCGTGGAATTTATCTATCCGGCCACGATGCACAACTATATGCTTTTCTTCACGCAGAAAGGAAAATGCTATTGGTTGCGCGTATATGAAATCCCCGAAGGGGCGAAAAATGCGAAGGGACGCGCCATACAGAATCTGCTGAACATTGATTCCGACGATGCCGTGAACGCTTTCGTGCGCGTGAAGATGCTCAACGACGAAGAATACATCAATTCGCATTATCTCATTTTCTGCACGAAACAAGGCATCGTGAAAAAAACTTCGCTCGAAGCCTATTCGCGTCCGCGCCAAAACGGTGTGAACGCCATCACGATACGCGAAGACGATCAGGTAATCGCCGTCCGTATGACAAACGGCAACAAAGACATCATTTTGGCGAACCGCAACGGACGCGCCATTCGTTTCAACGAGAAGGGCGTGCGTCCGATGGGGCGCACGGCAACGGGCGTGAAAGGTATGACGTTGGACGAAGACGGACAAGATGCCGTAATCGGTATGATTTGTATGGATTCCAATTCGGAAAACACGATCCTCGTGGTTTCCGAACGGGGATACGGAAAACGTACCCACCTGAACGACGAAGACGGCGAGCCGGTTTACCGCATTACCAACAGAGGGGGTAAAGGCGTTAAAACTCTGAATGTTACCGAAAAAACAGGCAAGTTGGTTGCGATTAAAAGTGTAACCGATGATAATGATTTAATGATTATTAACAAGTCTGGGATAACAATACGTGTAAAAATTTCCGATATTCGCGTTATGGGACGTGCGGCGCAAGGCGTAAAGCTCATCAATCTGGAAAAAAGGAACGATGAAATCGCATCGGTATGCAAGGTAAATTCAACCGATATGGACACTGACGAGGCGTTGGAACTGGGCGACAATGCCGAAAGCAACGAATAAAAATCGGTTGATCATGAGAGGGTTAAACTTTCTGTTAATTAAAAGAACGACATAAAATTTAAAATTATAGAAAACAACACTATTAACTACAAAAAATGATCACGATGAAAAAATTTCTATTTCTATTGGCATTAGCCGCTTTTTCGGGGGGGGCTATTTTTGCGCAGAAATCGGCTGTCAAGGACGCTAAACGCGAGTTGGGCAGCAACAATCTCGGCGAGGCACGCACATTGATTATTCCGGCGACAACCAATCCTGAGACGGCGAAAGATCCCGAAACTTGGAAAATTTACGGGGATATTGGCGACAAAGCTTTCGACAACGAAAGAATCGCCAAAACGCTCGGCAAACCGGGCAATGACAAGGCGATGAACGATGGACTTCTCGAATCGTATCGTCCGTACATCGTTTCCGATTCCTTGGGACAGCTTCCCAATGAAAAAGGGAAAGTGAAAAACAACGTGCGGAAAGATATAACGAGCAAATTGAGGGCGAACCACCCGTATTACATCAACGCCGGCATCTATTTCAACGAACAGAAAGATTTGAAGAAGGCAGCCGATTGTTTTGAAATTTATTGGGATATTCCGGATTTGGCTATGTACGAAGGGGATAAAATACCTTTCCTAAAAGACAGTACCTATCAAGTGATTAAATACTACGCCATTATCTCGGCAATTCAGGGGCAGGATCACAACCGCGCAAAAAGGTTGCTTCAACGCGCCGCCAAAGAGCCTTTCATTGAAAACAGTCAGTTCAAAGAAAGCGATATTTATGAATTGCTCGCAAGCGAGTATCACCAAGAGGGCGACACGGTAAAATTTTTGGAAGCCCTATACGAAGGCGCGGAAAAATTCCCGTAGGTTAATTATTTCGTTTCCAACTTGGTAAATACGTATATCCGTCAGGGACAGAAAGATAAGGCGATGCAATACTTGGATCAAGCCATTCAAAACGATCCGACAAACGCTTGCGATTTCAATAGCGTGAAGGGCGCCTTGCTTACCGAAGTGAAAAAATACGAGGAAGCCGACGTGGAATTTCAAAAAGCCTTGGCGCAAGATCCGAATTGCGAAAGAGCCATGGAAGCCCTTGCGGTAAATTATATCATCCGCGCCCAAGATTTGAAAGAAGAAACGGTTTCGATAACCGACAGGAAACAACAAGCCGAAAACGATAAAATCCTCGTAGATTTGTATCAAAAATCGGTGCCGCTGCTCGAAAGATACCGCGATTTGTTGAAAACCCGCAATGCGGAAGAATCCGAAATCAAGGCGGCTTTGATTAAATTGCAAAATGCCTATTATAATTTGAGCAACTTGGGCGTGGACAAATCGAAAGAATTGGAAGAAATAGAAAAAGTGCTCGATCCAAAATAAAAAACTGTTTGTTAATACTTTGAGATAGGCAGTGGATAGAAATTCCACTGCCTATTTTTTTGTGGGTGGATTGGAAGATGGGGGCGGATTCGCAGATATTGATTAAACATAATGGTAATTATAGAAAATATGGGCTGCAAAATAAATGCCTGAGATTTCAGAATATCTCGGTTTGTTTTTCACGTGAAAATTCATTGCGATAATGCGATAAAGAAAGCCAAAATAATTTGCTATCTTTGTTTTTTGCGCCCAACTTTCACTATCTTTGCAAAAGCGAAAAAGAATTTTATTTTGAATGACTGATCAACGATACAACCTGCGCGGCGTTTCCGCATCGAAGGAAGATGTACACAACGCCATAAAAAATTCTGACAAAGGGCTTTATCCCAAGGCTTTTTGCAAAATAATCCCCGATGTGCTGGGTGGCGATCCCGATTATTGCAACATTATGCACGCCGACGGCGCCGGCACCAAATCGTCGCTGGCTTACGTCTATTGGCGCGAAACGGGCGATTTATCCGTGTGGAAAGGCATTGCGCAAGACGCGCTGATAATGAACATTGATGATTTGCTCTGCGTTGGCGCAATGGATAATATCCTGTTGTCCTCTACCATCGGGCGCAACAAAAATTTGATTCCGGGCGAGGTTATTTCAGCCATCATCAATGGAAGCAACGAATTGTGCGAAACGCTCTCGTCGCTTGGCGTTCGCGTTTACCCCACCGGTGGCGAAACGGCGGATCTCGGCGATTTGGTGCGCACCATCATTGTGGACAGCACCGTTACCTGCCGTATGAAACGCGCCGATGTGATAGACAATGTCCATATTCAGTCTGGCGATGTCATCGTGGGGCTTTCTTCCTCAGGAAAAGCAACTTACGAAAGCCAATACAACGGAGGTATGGGCAGCAACGGACTGACTTCGGCACGGCACGACGTTTTTTCCCATTACTTGGCGCAAAAATACCCCGAAAGTTACGATGCCGCCATTCCTTCCGATTTGGTTTATTCGGGCGGGGTTAAGCTGACGGACGAAATCGCCGGATTGGGTATTGACGCCGGAAAATTGGTGCTATCCCCTACCCGCACCTACGCCCCTATCATATCGCTGATTCTTAGTGAATTGAAAGGAATTGTTCACGGAATGGTTCATTGTTCGGGTGGCGCACAAACAAAAATAATGCACTTTCTCGGCGAAGGGCTGAAAGTTGTGAAAGACAAGCTGTTTCCCCTTCCGCCACTCTTCGAAATGATTCAGAAACAGTCGAATACCGACTGGAAAGAAATGTACAAAGTGTTCAATATGGGACACCGTATGGAAATTTACCTTCCGGAAGAATACGCGCAAAGCGTCATTGACATTTCGCGTTCGTTTAGCGTTGATGCTCAGGTGGTTGGGCGCGTGGAAAAATCGCATTCTCGCGAATTGCTTATTGAAAGTGAATTCGGAAAATTTATCTATAAATAGATGGCTGACAACTCATTACTCGATAAATTGGAACACCTTGTAACCCGCTTCAACGAAGTGGAAACCTTAATCACGGATCCCGATGTGATTTCGGATATGAAACGTTTTGTGAAGCTGAACAAAGAATACAGCGACTTGGAAAAAATTGTCCGGGCGCGAAACGAATACAAGGTGGCGATTGACGGAATCGCCGAGGCAAAAAATATCCTTGAAAATGAGTCCGACGGCGATTTGCGACAGTTAGCCAACGAAGAACTGACAGCCAATAACGAACGCTTGCCCGAACTCGAAGAAAAAATAAAAATCCTGCTGCTGCCCTCTGATCCCGAAGACGCCAAAAACGTGGTTATGGAAATTCGTGGCGGTACGGGTGGCGACGAAGCCGCCATTTTCGCAGGGGATCTCTACAAAATGTATATCCGTTATTGCGAATCGAAAGCTTGGAAAACCGAAATTTCGAGCTTTACCGAAGGCACGTCCGGCGGTTACAAGGAAATCATTTTTACCGTTACCGGAGAAAATGTCTATGGCACAATGAAATACGAATCGGGCGTTCATCGGGTGCAACGTGTTCCCCAAACCGAAACGCAAGGGCGCGTGCACACCTCGGCGGCTACGGTAGCGGTGTTGCCCGAAGCCGAAGAATTTGACGTGGAACTGAACCCTGCCGACATTGATTTTCACACCGCCCGTTCGAGTGGTGCCGGCGGACAGAACGTGAACAAGGTGGAAACGAAAGTGCAACTCACGCACCGCCCGTCGGGTATCGTCGTGGTGTGCCAACAGGCGCGTTCCCAATTGGCTAACCGCGAATTGGCGATGCAGATGCTTCGCACAAAATTATACGACATTGAATTGGCGAAACGGCAGGGCGATATTGCCTCGCGGCGTAAAACATTGGTTTCCACCGGCGACAGATCGGCTAAAATACGCACCTACAACTATCCGCAGGGACGGATTACCGATCATCGCATCAATTACACCATTTACAATTTGTCCGCTTTTATGGACGGCGACATACAAGGCGTTATCGATCAACTTACCCTGAGCGAGAACGCCGAAAGAATGAAGGAAGCGGAAATATAGGCAATTACGAATTAAAAATTACGAATCATGAAATTTTTTTCTTTTGCTTCTTTGGGCAACAAGTTTTTGAATTTGGCTAAACGTATGCCTGTCAGCGTGTTGATGGTATGCGGTTTTGCCGTGTTATTGCTCTTTGAAATCAACGATTGGTGTAGCAAAGTGCCATTTAATGATTGGGTTTTCTTTTCGGTGGGCGTATTTATCAGCGTTGCCCTAACCTTGTGGGTTGAAGATTTCGTTCATAACCGATGGAAACACCACGCTTTGGCATTGGCGGGAGTGGCGTTGTGGTATCTGTACTGCCTGTTTTTGCCTGCCGACGATAGCAATGTGCATTTTGCCGACGGTTTGCAAATTGCCGTGCTTGGGGCGACTGCGTTTGCGGCTTGCTTTTTCATTGCATTTTTGAGGAAAAATCAGGACAGGCAGTTTTGGTCGTTCTGCGTGCAAACGCTGTTTCAGTTGGCGTTGGCGTACTTGTTCGGATTGATTTTGTTTGCCGGATTAGCCTTGGCGGTAGTGGCAATTGATACGTTGTTCGACATTCATATAGAAAGTAAGGTTTATGGCAATTTGGCAGTATTGTGTTTTGCCCTGTTCGCTCCACTGTATTGTTTGTCCAATATTACTCAACAATCGGATAAACATCAACAGGAAATGCCGTTTAACAAACTGCTTAAAATATTGGGGTTGTATATTTTAACTCCGTTAATGGTGGTTTATGCCGTTATTTTGTATGCTTATCTCGCCCGGATTATTGTTGCATGGGAACTGCCAAACGGCTGGGTGTCGTGGTTGGTGTCGGTGTTGTCGTTGGGTACGTTGTTGATTATCGCGCTTTTGTACCCTTTGCATATTGCCGGGAAAAATAAAACGGTAAGGTTTATTTCCCGCTATTCGGGGATTCTGCTTTTTCCGCTGTTGGTGTTGATGAGCATCGGTATCGGGCGGCGCATCAGCGATTACGGCATTAGTATCAACCGCTGCTATGTTCTTTTGTTAAACGTCTGGTTTTACGGAATCTACGCTTATCTGTTTATTTCCAAAGCCAAGCACATCAAATGGATTTTGATTTCGCCCGTGGTGCTTGCTTTGCTCGTTTCGATTGGACCTTGGAGTTTTTCGTCCGTTACCAAACGCAGTTTGCTTCACAAAATGGAAAATTTGTTGAACACAAGGCAGTTGAACACCGATTCGGTGGCAT
>JAISYO010000136.1 GCA_031269865.1 Dysgonamonadaceae bacterium
ATGGGCGCCGGGCGACCAGATCGCCGTCGTGGGCTATGACGACGGCAACAAAGTTAAGGGCAGTACGGTACTCACTACTTTCGACTACGGTTCATCGTCCGCCACGTTTTCGGGTACAGCCATTGGCGGCGCGACGAAATACAAGGTGTATTACCCGAAGGAAGCCGTTGACCACACGACGGGCGCGAAACGCTATCAGGCTTGCCTGGACGAACTGACGGCGTCGTCTGCTGCGGACGTGAAAGTGATTCTTTCGAGCGGCACGGATTACGTGGTCAATCCTGAAACCGACAAGGTTATCTTGGTATGGGAATCTGCCCTCTTGGGAATCACTTTGTCAGATCTACCCGCGCTCACAGGAATTGACAAGGTTGATTTCACGTATGAAACCGCTCTGGGTTGGAGTGTCGATCACCCTTTGAAATTCACGACTTCGCAAACCGTATCCGCCACCCCGAAGGTTTACATTCCATTTATTCCCGATGGTGGTGGCGTAAAGGCAGGCGGCAAGATATTGGTTAGCGTGTATGACGGATCATCTTGTTGGGATTATACCGCCACTTCTTCATCCGGCAAGATCCATCATAAAGGCTACCGCTACGAACTGGATGCCAATTATTGGATGCCATACGCGGGTTTCACGATTGGCAGCACCGTTTGGGCGGAAGCCAACGTGGATGACGACGGTGGCAAGTTCGCCACAAACAGTTATGATTACGGCCGTTTCTACCAATGGGGCAGGAATAAGGCTTGGGCTTCAAGCGGCGACGTGTCGAATTGGGACGGCAGTATGCCGACAGGCGACAATTGGAACGGCGGCAAGGGTCCTTGCCCTCCGGGTTGGCGTCTGCCGACGAAAGATGAGCTTGACGCCTTGACGAGCCTGCCCGCGAAAAAATCAAGTCTCATCAACGAATGGGAGCTTACCAACGCCGGCGGGCACCAGCTATTTTTGCCGGCTCCGGGCTTCCGCAACCTCGGTGGTGCGTTGAAGGCTCCGGGCACCAGCAGCTACTATTGGAGTGCCACGCCCTTCAATTCGAGCGATGTGCATTTATTGGTCTTGGGTTACAGCATATACCTGGGCCACATCGATCGCCACCACGGACTATCAGTGCGTTGCGTCCAGGATTGAGATAGAGCCAAGGGTTCCAAGAACCAAGACAAAAAACAAGGGGGTTCCGTGTCGTGGCACGGAATGACGAATTATTATAAGACACAATAGCCAAGATTCAAGACGAAACGTCCAACATCTTGGCTCTTGGTTTTCAAATTTTTCAATTCAACCGTCCTATCGAATTTGGTAGGCGATGCCGCCCGTCAGCCAAAAACCGGGTTGGGGGATATTGCCCAAATCCACGTAGGTTCTGTTGAAAATGTTGTTGAGGTTCACGAAAACGTTCATATTTTTGCGGGCGTAATTCATTTTCGCGTCCAATATGGCGAAGGGGCTGTATTCCGTTTTCACGGACGTGCTTTTGTCAATGTATTTCCGATACGAGCCTGCCCT
This sequence comes from Dysgonamonadaceae bacterium, assembly GCA_031269865.1. Classification (GTDB taxonomy): domain Bacteria; phylum Bacteroidota; class Bacteroidia; order Bacteroidales; family Dysgonomonadaceae; genus JAISUH01. The sequence continues at coordinate 1,511 of JAISYO010000136.1, forward strand.
GTCTTGAAAACGGAGATTCCACGAAACGGACAGCCCTTTCAAAAACAAATCGTGGTTGAGTGTGGCTGTCAGCTTGTTTTTCAGATAGTTGCAGACGTACATCGAAACGGGGTTGTTTATCTCTTGCCCGGAATTGTTGTCCTGCGACAAGTAGGTATAGCCCACCTGCAATGAACGGAAAGCTTGGCTTTCGTCAAAAATCCGATCGAGAAACAGCGATACATTTGCCTCGAAGCCTTTGGATTTCAGTTTTTTTTCGGCGGACAGATTGATAGCCTGCCATTTGCCTTCGGCATCGGGTTGCACCCAATCGATCAGGTTTTCGCCCACGTTGTAAAACAGAGAGAGGCTTCCGCCCACGTAGGGATTGCGGTATTTGATTCCCGCCTCGAAAGACTGATTTTTTTCCGCCAACAACGAATCGTTCCCGGCATGCGTGGGGGTGTTGTAATACAAGTCGGTAAAGGTGGGCATTCGCGTTGCCTTGTTCCACGAGGCAAAAAGATTGCTGCCGTCGGCAACGCGGAAAGAAGTATTGACGGAAGGGTAAAACGCAAAATTGTTCACGATCGCCGTGTTGTAATTCAACAAACCGCCGAGGGAAAGCGTAACCTTGTCCCACAAAAACGAGTGTTCCACAAACTGGCTGATATTCGAGCGGTTGTAGCTTCGGGCGTATTTGCCGATGGCATTGGGCATCGTTTCCCCCAAAACGGTACTCAAAATGCCCTCGTTGCGAAATTCGCCCCCGAAACTCAATATCCCCAACGCCCAGGCGTACTGGAAATTCAGGTTTATCCCGAACACGTCGCTACGGTGGTGGTTGTATTTCACTTTCGATTCGTCGCCCCGAATCAGCTGGTATTCATCGAAATGTCGATTCCAATACAGCATCGGGATTATTTTCAGGCGTCCGTTGGTTTCCCCCTTGACGGAAGCAAACACCGATCGCGTGTCTTCAAATTGATTGGGGTAGGCTGCCGAATAAAAGGTGTTGGCTCCGTAAGCCTTGTCGTTGTAGCCCAATTGAAAATCGAGGGTGCTGCCGTCTATCCCGAATCGGCTTTGCCACAACACGTTGGCTATGTCGTAATCGCTGTTCGCAATGTAACCGTCGGAATGGCTGCGCCCGGCGGATAAACGATGGACAGACTGCCCGATTTTATACGCGCCCCTCGCTTCCGCGGCGAACAAGCCGTGCATTCCGCCCTCGGCTTTCGCGTAAAGGCTGGTTTCGGAATCTTTTTTGGTAATGATGTTGATTGCCCCGGCAAGCGCGTTCGCCCCGAAGATAAGCGAGGAAGAACCCTTCACTATCTCAATGCGCTCGATGTCGGAAAGATTGACGGGAATATCAAAACTGTAATGTCCGGTTTGGGGATTGCTAAGGTTAATGCCGTTGAGAAGAATGGCTACTTGATCGAATGAGCCGCCCCTGAGGGAAATATCGGCTTGGACACCGTGGCGTCCGCGTTGCAGGACATCTACGCCTGCCGCATAATTCAACAGATCTTGGATACTTTGGACCGGCGCACGCTCAACGTCTTGCCGAGAGATAACCGTAACGATTTTTGCCGCCCGGCTCAACGGCAAATCGGCTTTCGAGGCAGATACCACAATCTCGTCCAATTCTTTTTGGGGAATGGAATCTTTCGCCGTTTCAACAAACACTCTTTCCACCGGATTAACCGATGCCGCGTGTGCGCACACTAACGCGCTGCCCGACAGCACCCCGATGCTAATCACTTTGTGGAGGCTGTTGAACACGCTGTACGACTTGCGCACAAACCGCTTGAAGCGGATACTTTTCTTTTCTTTTTTCTTGTACATACATTTAGAGATTTAGAGATTTAAAAATTCGCACAAAAATACGACCTTTTTTGCTTAACCGCAAAAGGCGCGAAAAAAAACACGGTGTCCGTTGTACGACAAACACCGTGGGTAATCCTATGTCAGTGTCATTCATCCAACACCTGATTTTCGCATTTAATCTTTTGCAAATCAAAATCTTTACGATACATCCTGCTCTTTGGCTCTGTGTCGGGGATCATCAACCCATAACCTATATAAATAGAGGCTTTGATAAATTCCCAGTCAGAACCCTCCTTGTAAGAAACGGTATAAG
>JAISYO010000149.1 GCA_031269865.1 Dysgonamonadaceae bacterium
CCCGATGCGAAAAAAGAAATTGTATTGAATACTTCGCTCAACCGTGGCGACAAAAGCATTTCGCTGATTCAGGGCGAGCGGTTGGTTTTCAACGAAACGAATTGGAACAAAACGGCTTACCTGCTTTTTCAGCTCGATCCCAAATTGAAGACGGACAGTTCGGCAGAATACAAAGGGCTTTCGGGCAATATCCCCTTGGCGTGGACGGTTACTTTTTTCGTGCTGGCGGGGCTATTTCTGCTTTTCAGTTTCTATCACAAAATTTTCTTGCCGCGCCCCGAAATCGCACAGGATTCCACCCTGACGGCAAAGGGCATTTTGCAGGAATTTGGCGTAACATTCGCATCGTTTTTCCAAAAACCACAATGCCTTGTGGCTCTGTTTTTTATGCTTACCTTCCGTTTTTCTGAGGCGCAGTTGCTCAAATTGATCAATCCGTTCCTTTTGGATTCCTTGGACAAAGGCGGTTTGGGATTGACTACCGGCACGGTGGGTTTCGTTTACGGCACGGTAGGGATTATCGGGCTGACGCTGGGCGGCATCATCGGGGGCATTGTCGCATCGAAAGGCGGATTGCGAAAATGGATCTGGCGTATGACGTTGAGTATGTTGCTGACGATCGCCACATTTTTGTATTTGAGCTTCACGCAAACCCATAATTTATTGATTATCAACACCTGCGTATTTGTAGAACAATTTGGTTACGGATTCGGGTTTACCGCCTATATGCTCTACCTGATCTATTTTTCCGATGGCGAACACAAAACGGCACATTATGCGATTTGCACGGGCTTTATGGCGCTTGGAATGATGATTCCGGGAATGTTTGCAGGTTGGTTGCAAGAGCAACTCGGTTACAATCACTTCTTTATATGGGTAATGATTTGTTCCGTCATTCCGATAATCGCAGTATCCTTATTGAAAATCAACCCCGACTACGGCAAAGCCAAGAAAAAAACAAACGAATAAAAAAATATGGAAACAAAAACAACACACGGACGATTGCTCTCTCTCGACATCTTGCGCGGCATAACCATCGCGGGAATGATTATGGTAAACAACCCCGGCTCGTGGGGCGCGATTTACGCGCCTTTGGGACACGCCCAATGGAACGGCTTCACGCCCACCGATTTGGTGTTCCCGTTTTTTATGTTTATTATGGGCGTATCGACGTATATGTCGCTTCGCAAATTCAACTTCGGAGCCACGAAAGCCTGCGTGTGGAAAATTATTCGCCGCACACTGCTTATCTTCGCCATCGGGCTGGCGTTGAACTGGTTCGGGCAATTTTGCAGGGGACTGGCTTCGGACGAAACCTTTCTCGCCGCCGCCACTACTCATTTCGATACGTTGCGTATCCTCGGCGTATTGCAACGATTGGCGTTGGCTTACGGCTTTGCCGCGCTGTTCGCGGTTTTAGTGAAACAAAAACACCTCGTGTGGGTAATCGCAACCTTACTTTTCGGCTATTTTCTGCTCTTGGCTTTCGGCAACGGATTCGATAAATCGGAAAACAACATCATCGCCATCGTTGATAAAGCGATACTGGGCGTGAGCCATTTGTACAAGGACAGCGACATAAACGGCAACCGCATCGCCTTGGATCCCGAAGGCTTGCTCAGCACCATTCCGTCCATCGCCCACGTGCTTATCGGATTCCTTTTCGGCAAGCTGATCGCGGAAACGAAAGACAACAACAAGCGGGTGGAAAAAATAATGATTTGGGGCGCAATACTTGCCTTTTCGGGATTGCTCTTGCAATACGGCTGTCCGATTAACAAAAAAATATGGAGTTCCACTTTCGTGCTGGTAACCACCGGATTTGCCGCTCAACTGCTCGCCCTGCTGATTTGGATCATCGACATTCGCAAAAAAGAAAAGTGGAGCCGTTTTTTCCACTCTTTCGGTGTTAATCCGCTCTTTGTCTATGTGTTGTCGGGCGTTTTAGCCAATTTGGCAGGGAACATCAGCGTCGCCCATTCAAGCGAAAGCATTTCGTTGAAAAGATACGTGTATTCCCTGCTGTTGCAATGGGTGGGCGATGCTCATTTCGGCTCGTTGCTCTACGCCCTGCTGTTCGTAACCGTCTGCTGGATTGTGGGATACGTGCTGTATAAAAAGAACATTTACATCAAGATTTAGGAAGATGACAGAAAGCCCACATATCCTCATCGCCGATAGCGGCGCAACGAAAACCGACTGGTGCTTGGCGCAAAACGGAACGCCCCTGCACCGCTTTTGCACCAAGGGAATCAGCCCCATTTACCAATCGGAAGAAGAAATATCGGCAGAAATTGCCGAAAACGTGTCCCCCCAACTGCAAGGGAAAACAATTGACGCCATTCGTTTTTACGGTTCGGGAAACATTCCCGAAAAAATTCCTGCGGTTAAGAGAGCCATAGCCAACGTTTTTACCGTCAAGGACATTGAGGTGTTCAGCGACTTGGTTGCCGCCGCACACGCGCTTTGCGGACATCGCGCAGGAATCGCTTGTATCCTCGGCACGGGAAGCAATTCCTGCGAATGGGACGGCGAAAAAATTCTTGCCCAAATTTCGCCGCTCGGTTTCATTCTCGGCGACGAAGGTAGCGGTGGCACGCTCGGCAAACTGTTGGTGGGCAACGCGCTCAAAAACCAATTGACGCCGGGGTTGAAAGAAAAATTCTTGTCGCAATTCAAGCTCACGACGGCTGAAATCATCAACCGCGTTTACCGACAACCCTTCCCAAGCCGTTTTTTGGCGAGCCTATCGCCTTTCCTCTTGGAAAATATCGGGGACAAGAGCATCTGTCGCATCGTGGAAGAAAGTTTTTCCGATTTTTTTGAACGAAACGTCAAGCAGTACGATTACCGCAACAACAAGGTTCATCTCGTGGGTTCGATTGCGTGGCATTACCAAGCCGTCTTAAAATCGGTGGCTGAAAAAAAAGGCGTCGCGATTGGGAAAATCGAACAGTCTCCGATGGCTGAACTGATTAAATATCATCGTCAATAATCTAATTATAAGAAATTTATGACTTTTGTAAAAATAACGGAACAAGCATCGCTTTACGACAATCTGGAACAGAAACCGGTTCTCGAATTGCTGAACGAAATCAATGAGGAAGACAAAAAAGTGGCTCTCGCCGTGCAGAAAACCATTCCCAAAATTGATAAATTGGTAACGGGAATCGTGGAACGTATGCGCAGGGGCGGACGACTTTTCTACATTGGCGCAGGGACGAGCGGACGGCTCGGCGTGCTCGACGCATCGGAAATTCCGCCCACTTACGGAATGCCCAACACCTACGTCATCGGGCTGATAGCGGGTGGCGACACGGCGTTGAGAAACCCGGTGGAAGCCGCCGAGGACAATCCCGACAGGGCGTGGGAAGAGCTGTCGGCTTTCGGCATCAACAAAAACGACACGCTGGTGGGCATCGCCGCATCGGGAACGACACCCTACGTGATCGGGGCGCTGCGTCGCGCACGCGAAAACGGAATCCTCACGGGCGCAATAAGTTGCAACCCCGATTCCCCGGTGGCTGCCGAGGCGGAAATCAAGATAGAACCCATCGTCGGTCCCGAATTTGTAACGGGTAGCACACGTATGAAATCGGGCACCGCCCAAAAATTGGTGCTGAATATGATTTCCACCGTTACGATGATCAAACTTGGGCGCGTGAAAGGCAACCGAATGGTAAATATGCAACTGACGAACCAAAAATTGGTGGATCGCGGCACGCGAATGATTGCCGATGAACTGGGCTTGCCCTACGATCAGGCGCGAAACTTGTTGCTGTTGCACGGCAACGTGAAGAACGCGACAGACAGTTATCGGCAGAGCCATCAATCAAATAATTAGCGAATTAACTTATGGCAATCATCATACAAACCCACAATCCTTCCGCGTTGCTCGATGACATTTACGATGCCATTGACGGCAAGCATCTCGACAAATGGGTGCGGACTGACGATGGACGCCTCACGCTTTCCGCGTTGCTTTGGAAAAACGAGGCGTGGTTCAAACCCCAAATCTGGGTGAACGAGAACGAATTGCGCTTCGGACTGCTCAAACGGAAAGACAGAAAGCACATTTCATCGAAACTCTACACCCTTTTTCACACGCGAATGGTGGAAACCTTGCTGACGCATTTCGAAAAAGATTTTCGATCCGTCGCGGCAACTGCCTTGAAAACGGAACCGGACAATTTCTAAAACAAACGATAAAATACTGATTATTATGCAAAAAAATATGCTTTTGTCCCTGCTTGTCCTTTTATTGCAAACGGCGCAGGCGCAGGAATCCAAGTATTCCGTCATCAAAGACGTTCCCTATTACGGCGAACAAGTACGGCAATCGGACGAGTATATCCGCGAGCGTTGCGTACTCGATATGTATTATCCCGAAGGGAAAAAAGATTTTGCGACTGTCGTGTGGTTTCACGGTGGCGGATTGACGGGCGGAGGCAAGGAACTTCCCGAAGCCTTGAAAAACCAAGGTTTGTGCATCGTGGGCGTGAACTACCGCCTCAGCCCGAGGGCGAAAGCCCCTGCTTATATCGAAGATGCGGCGGCGGCAGTCGCTTGGGTGTTCCAACACATTGGCAAATACGGTGGCGACAAGTCTAAAATCTTCGTTTCGGGACATTCCGCAGGGGGATATTTAACCTGCATGGTGGGCTTGGACAAAAAATGGCTCGCCAAATACGGCGTTGATGCCGACAGCATTGCCGGACTGATTCCGCTTAGTGCACAAGCGATTACCCATTACACGATTCGCCAAGAACGCGGAATCAGGGACACACAACCCATCGTGGACGAGTACGCACCGCAGTTCCACGTCCGCGCCGACGCGCCGCCCTTGTTGCTCGTAACCGGCGATCGCGAAATGGAAATGCTCGGACGTTATGAAGAAAACGCCTACCTCGCCCGTATGATGAAAATTGCCGGACACAAGCAAACCCGCCTTTTCGAGTTGCAAGGCTACGGACACAATATGACTTATCCGGCTTTCCCGTTATTACTCAACGAGATAAAACGGATTTTTGACGGAAAATGATTTTAGGGTACGAACCGGACGGATAATCGGCGTGAATTTTGTACATTTGCAACAACAAGTTTGAAGGGAAAGAGGATAATTCGTTGAGTTTTAATGATAATAACTAAAATGAAAACATTATGGAAGAAAAAGAAAAAATATGCAGCAAATGTGGTAAGTCCTATGATGATTGTCAATTGAAAATAAAAAACTTTGTGTGCGATAACTGTTTAAAAGAAAATTTGGAAATTGGAGAATGGACATTAACACAAGAAAGAGGTTATATGGAAAAACTTCAATTAGAAAGATTTAATTATTTTCTTGTAGCATTTACCCTAATCACAACAGCGGGTTTTGCTAACAATTTTAGCAACTATAAAAGTATGATTTTCTTCTTTGGCGCATTTTTACTTTTAATGTGTTGGATTCCAATATTTCGAGCAACGAAAAAATTAAACTGCATTCTTAAAATTATTTATAATGCTGATAATCACACAATAACAATTATTGAAAATCTTTTACGGAATAGAGGGTTTAAACATTTTTTTGTTGTGTCGCATTGGATAGGATATTATATTCCGGCGTTATGTATATTGTTTTTGTCAATAATTGGTTTTTTAGTATTTTTTGATATAATGAAATCATGTTGAATCAACACACACACTCTCTCTATTTCGGCAAAAAAGAGAAAAACCTCAACTTCGCCACACAACCCTGCTTTTCCACCCATGTTTTGTCCCTAACGGGACAAGGTAAGAGGGCGTGGGTATCATTTTTCTACCAACATTCTGTGCCTAACGGCACAAGGGAAACGAGAAGAATCCAATTTTCTTACCAATGTAATGAACCTGACGGCATAAGAACCCTATTTGCAATGATTTATGGCAAACGAAGCCTCGTCAGAGGCAGGATGTTGGCAGATGGAAAAATGAGCAATAATCGTATTTTGTCCCGACGGGACAAGATATTGGTAGAAAACAGAACATACCCTACATATTACCGTCCCGTTAGGGACGGAATGTTTATAAAAAATCTATAATCATGGCAAATACCTACACCCAAATTCATCTACACGCGGTTTTTGCCGTTCAAAATCGTTTGTCGTTGATACACAACGATTGGCAAGAAGAATTGTACAAATATATAACAGGCGTCATCACTAATAATGGACATAAATTATTGCAAATTGGCGGTATGCCCGACCACATCCATATTTTATTCGGAATGCGCCCGGCACAAACTTTATCTAATTTGATGCAAAATATAAAAGGCGATTCTTCCAAATGGATTAACGAAAAACGATTTGTCAAAGGTAAATTCTCGTGGCAAGAGGGCTACGGTGCATTTTCTTATGGAAAATCACAAATCAATGATGTTGTGCAATACATTCAAAACCAAGAAAAACACCACGCGAAACGTGATTTTCAAAATGAATTTTTAGAATTGTTACAACTATTTGGAATAGAGCACGATGAACGATATATATTAAAGGATCCCGAATAAAAAATTACTAATCAAACAACAACATAACAAATTAACAACAAAACAACAAAAAATGGTAGAAAAAATTCAAACAACGCTGCGCAATTCAAAAACTGCGCGATGGACAGCACTTCTCATCGTTTCGTTCACTATGATGTGGGGATATTTCCTCAACGACGCTATGTCGCCGCTGATGGATATGCTGGGCGAAAAACCTTTCTCGTGGACGAGCACCGAATTTGGCTTCTTCAACAGTGCCTACGGCTGGTTGAACGTCATCTTGCTGATGCTGTTTTTTGGGGGGCTGATTTTAGACAGAATGGGCGTTCGATTTACAGGCACATTGGCTGCCGGACTAATGGTTGTTGGCTGCGCCATAAAGTATTACGCCATCCAAAGCATTTCGCCCGATGCCGGAACTATTTTCGGGGTTCGCACGCAGATAATGGTGGCGTCCTGCGGTTTCGCCATTTTCGCGATGGGTTCGGAAATAACCGGCATCACGATTTCCAAAATCATCGTCAAATGGTTCGGGCAAACGAAACAATTGGCTTTGGCAATGGGTATTCAAGTGGCGATAGCACGTTTGGGAACGGCTTTCGCGATGGCTTTCAGCCCGATGATTGTCGAGCGGTTTTCTATGTCGTCCCCCCTGCTCGTCTCGCTGATTATGCTAACCATCGGATTCCTGAGCTTTATGGTGTACTGCGTGATGGACAAGAAACTCGACAAGGAAACCGCCAAACCCCACACGACACCCGAAGAAGACGACGAGGAAAAATTCAAGCTCAAAGACGTGGGGCTTGTTTTTTCGAGCAAAGGCTTCTGGCTCATCGCCTTATTGTGCGTGCTGTTTTACTCGGCGGTATTTCCCTTCCTGAAATTTGCGGCGTCGCTGATGGTAAACAAATACGGCGTGGGTAAAGAATTTGCGGGGATTGTTCCCGCCCTGCTGCCCTTCGGAAATATGCTGATGACGCCGTTTTTCGGCTGGTTTTACGACAAAAAAGGCAAGGGCGCAACGCTGATGATCATCGGCTCGTTGCTGTTGGTTATCGTTCACTTATTGTTTGCGATGCCCTACCTCAATTACGTGTGGTTCGCTATTTTCATCGTCATTCTCTTGGGCGTGGCTTTCTCACTGGTTCCTTCCGCTATGTGGCCCTCAGTCGCGAAAATTATCCCCGTAAAACAGTTGGGGACGGCTTTCGCCTTGATTTTCTGGGTGCAAAACATTGGGCTTGCGGGTGTTCCCCTGCTCATCGGTTGGGTTTTGAGCAAATGGTGCGTCAGGGGAACCGATCTTCAAGGCGCAACCACTTACGATTACACCCTGCCGATGCTGATATTCGCCCTTTTCGGCATACTGGCTATCGTTGTGGCTTTCCTGCTGAAACGCGAAGACAAGCGCAAAGGCTACGGCTTGGAAGTGCCGAGCGTTGTTGCAAAAACGGAAGTGATCGAGAGCGAAATCAGAGAGCGTTGATTTTTAGGAATTTATAAAATCATATCCCCCCCTTTTTTGCAGGGGGGGATTTTACAGTTCATTTGTATGAAACGAATAAATCTGTTTTTGATTCTTTCAGCCTTATCCACCTGAGGAAAGATGGAATAGTGAGGTATTCAACAGTTTCAGCGTGCTGTTGAAAATGGCTGGTTTTAAGCACAATTACTTTCAGGATTTTGACAAAAGAAATTTTTATTCTTATCCCGATTGCGAAGGACGACGCATCAACGACTATTCCTTTGTCATCGGCGATTCGGTGTTAAAATCCGTCCGTCAAACCACCGATGTAAACGGGATGGCGTATCATTACGAATTTTTTAAGGTAGGGCAACCCTGAATCAATACTTTATATTCTTGAAAAGCACGCGGTTTTCCCGCGCTTCGTTGAGGCGGACAAGAATTTTTTCGCGATCCAAGGCAGACAGCTCAATATCATCGACATTGGTTATCTGCGTGAGCAATTCGTAGAGTTCCTCGTCGGAAAACTGTTTCATAATTTCATCGAAAGGCTCTTTCGCGCCGATTTCGAAACGGATAAACGCCAAGCGGGATTTCGCCGTCGGGAAATCGGGATCGATCTTCAACAACTGTTCCAAGTATTCCGCCGCCTGCTCAAATTTTTCGCGAGCCACGCTCACGTTGGCAAGGCGGTCGATAACCATTTCGTCGTCGGGCGAAACAAGCGAAGCCTTCATAAAAGCCATTTCGGAAGCCAACAAATCGTCGTGGTAAAACGCCAATTCGCCTTCGAGCATATAGTAATCGAGCGTGTCCTTATCCTCTTCCGGCACCAATTTGAACAAGGCTTCGGCAATCGGGAACTTCTCTTGCGCGGCGTACACCAAGGCACGGCGCAACATAATCCCCTTCGAACCGAATTTTTCTTCTTTCCTATCCAACAAGCGCATCACGCGATCGTATTGTTCCATCGCCTCATAGCCTTCGATGAGCGACTCGTAGAGCGACTCGTCGTCCGGCGTTTCGAGGATACAGTTTTCGAAGATGCGGATCGCCTCTTCCACGTTGTCGTTGAGGTAAAGCGACAAGGCTTTCATTTTCAAGGTGGGAAAATCGTTCTCGTTGATTGTCAGCGCGAAATCGAAAGCGTCAATCGCCTTGTCGTAGCGGCTGTTCATCGAGTAGAGTTTGCCGATATTTACCCACCCGTCGAAAGAATAGGGATCAATGTCGAGCAGCTTGTTGTTGTACTCTATCGCCTTGTCGAAATTGCTCTGCATCTCGTAGGCGTAAGCCAAATCAATGAGTACGTCGGGGTTGGCTTCTTCAATTTTCAGGCTTTCTTCGAGGAAATGAATGGCGCGTTCGAAATTATCAACGTCGTTGAAAAGAAATCCGACTTCGGTAATGAAGAAATAATAATCCTCGTCCAATTCATCGTCTTGAAGCGTCTTGGCGATGATTTTGTCCGCCTCCTCCCCTTTGCCGAGGTTCAAGAGGCACTCGATCATCAGCAGCTTCATATCCACGTCGTCGTCGTAGCCCAAATCGTTCAGAAAGGCGTAAGCCTCTTCATATTGTTCGCTGTAAACGAGCGACTTAACTTGCAAAACCAACAATTCCTGATTTTCGGGGTGGATAATAAGTCCTTGATTCACAATCTCGTCGGCTTCTTCGTGCCTTTCGATACTATGAAAATAGTCGGCAAGTGCGGCAAACTCATCGGCATCGAAATAAATTTTCTTGCCGAAGCCGCGCATCTGTTCATATTTCTCAACCAACGAATTTATATCTATCTCGTCATTGTCGCCCATTTGTCTTTTCGTCTTTTCGTCTTTCCGTCCAATCAAGCATTCTTCTTCCACGAATCTTTCAGCGAAACCGTGCGGTTGAACACCAATTTGCCGGGCACGGAATCCTTGTCCACGTTGAAATACCCGATGCGCTGAAATTGGAAACTGTCCAAGGGCTTGGCGTCTTTCAAATACGCTTCCACCTTGCAATCCGCCTTCACAATCAACGATTCGGGATTCAGCAATTCCCTGAAATCCTTTTCTTTTTCCGCCGACGGATCTTCCACCATAAAAAGGCGATCGTAGAGCCTCACTTCCGCATCGAGGCTATGAGGAACTGAAACCCAATGGATTGTCCCCTTCACTTTCCGATTCGCTTCGGGCATTCCGCTTCGGGTTTGCGGATCGTATTCGGCATACACTTCCGTTACCTTGCCCTCGCCGTCTTTCCTGCAGCCGGTGCATTTCACGATATAGGCGTTTTTGAGGCGCACCTCGTTGCCCGGCGTGAGGCGGAAATACTTTTTGGGCGCATCTTCCATAAAGTCCTCGCGCTCAATCCACAACTCGCGACTGAAAGCAACTTGGCGGCTGCCCATCGTTTCGTCTTCGGGGTTGTTTACCGCTTCGAGCATTTCCGTTTCGCCTTCGGGGTAGTTCGTCAAAACAAGTTTTATCGGATCGACAACCCCCGAAACGCGCATCGCCTTCGCGTTCAAATCTTCGCGGATAGCGTGTTCGAGCAGCAGAATGTCGTTGATCGCCTCGTACTTCGTGTAGCCGATGAGGTTCACGAAATTGCGTATCGACTGAGACGTGTAACCCCGCCGGCGCAATCCGCAGATTGTCGGCATACGCGGATCGTCCCAACCCGAAACATATTTTTCCTGCACCAATTGCAACAGTTTCCGCTTGCTCATCACGGTGTAAGTGAGGTTCAAGCGGTTGAACTCGTATTGGCGGGGGCGGTAATCGTCCGTCATCAACTGGTCGATAAACCAATCGTAGAGTGGACGGTGTACCACAAATTCGAGCGTGCAGAGCGAATGCGTTACCCCCTCGAAATAATCGGACTGCCCGTGTGCGAAATCATACATCGGGTACGCTTTCCACGTGCTTCCGGTGCGGTGGTGGGGCGTTTTTATCACGCGATACAGAATGGGATCGCGAAAGTGCATATTCGATGCCGCCATATCTATTTTGGCACGCAAAATCATCTTCCCTTCCTCTATCTCGCCGCTGTTCATCTTCTCAAACAACGTCAGGCTTTCTTCTATCGGACGGTTGCGATATGGACTTTCAATGCCGGGTTGCGTGGGCGTGCCTTTCTGGCGTGCGATTTCGTCCGCCGTCTGCTCGTCCACGTATGCCTTCCCCTTTTTGATGAGTTGCACGGCAAAATCCCACAATTGAGCAAAATAGTCGGAAGCATAATACACCTCGCCCCAATGGTAGCCGAGCCACTGAATGTCTTCCATAATGGAATCGACATATTCCACGTCCTCTTTCACGGGGTTGGTGTCGTCGAAACGAAGGTTGCACACACCGCCGTATTCCTGCGCAACGCCAAAATCGAGGCAGATGGCTTTTGCGTGTCCAATGTGAAGATAACCATTGGGTTCCGGCGGAAAACGAGTTTGCACGCGCCCATCGTTCTTGCCTTCCTGCAAATCTTTTTCTACGATAGCCTCTATGAAATTGAGGTTTTTCTTCTCTTCCGAATTGAAATTCTCTTTGTTGATTTCCATTCTTTTATGTATTTCTGATTTCTATTTTCTAATTTCTGTACAGGCGGATGATTATTCGCCCCTACATTTCTATATCCCCACCCTCGCGTATGGCATAACTTCTTTTCCACAAAATTCGCCGTCCAAGTATTTGTAATAGCCTGTAATGGCAACCATTGCGGCGTTGTCAGTCGTGTAGGCGAGTTTCGGGATATGGATTTTCCAAGCGTATCGTTCGCTGTACGCTTGCAAGGCAGTCCGCAAACCCGAATTGGCGGAAACCCCACCTGCGAGGGCTATTTCTTTTATCTTCAAATCTTTGGCGGCGCGATAGAGCTTGTCCATCAAAATATCGACGATGGTTTTCTGCAACGAAGCGCACAAATCCTCTCTGTTTTTCCCGATAAAATCGGCATCGTTTTTCAGTTCGTCCCGCAAAAAATAGAGGAAGGACGTTTTCAAACCGCTGAAACTATAATCGTAGCCCGGCAAGTGCGGTTTGCTGAACTTGAAACGCTCGGCATCGCCCGATTTCGCCAATCTATCCACGACGACACCCCCCGGATAAGCCAACCCCATCACTTTGGCGCATTTATCGAAAGCTTCCCCTGCCGCGTCGTCAATCGTCTGCCCCACGATTTCCATTTCGCGAAACGACTTGACAAGCACAATCTGCGAATTTCCCCCCGACACCAAGAGGCAGAGGAAGGGGAATTTGGGTTGCTCGCAATCGTTTTCGTCCGCCTTGATGAAATGAGCCAACACGTGCGCCTGCAAATGGTTTACCTCAATCATCGGTACGTCCAACGCGGACGAAAATCCCTTGGCGAAAGACGTTCCCACCAACAGCGATCCCATCAAGCCCGGACCGCGGGTAAAGGCGATCGCGGAAAGATCCTCTTTGGCTATTCCAGCTTGCTTCAAGGCATCGTGCACCACCGGTATGATATTTTGTTGGTGCGCTCGCGACGCCAATTCGGGCACGACACCGCCGTAACGCTCGTGCACCAATTGGCTCGCCACCACGTTGGAACGGACAACCCCGTCGGAAATTACAGCCGCCGAAGTGTCGTCGCAAGATGATTCTATACCCAATATCGTTACCATAAACCAAGCCTTTCGAAAATTACAGGACAAATGTACATAAAAATCATCACATATACACAGACCAATAAAAATTCGATAAAAAAACAGACCATCACTTCGTTCCTGTCTGTACTCAATGCTTGAGATTTGCAAAAAAGCCACAACTT
>JAISYO010000178.1 GCA_031269865.1 Dysgonamonadaceae bacterium
CCACGTCGTTATCCTCGTCCGCCACAAAATTTTTTATTTCTTGCAGTTTGCCCGTGCCGACAAACGTAAGCGGATTGGCTTTGTCCAAGCGTTGCACGAAACGTTTCACGCTAACAAGCCCTGCCGTATCCGCCAAAAAATCAAGCTCGTCGAGGTATTCGGCGACTTTTTCCTCGCTTTGTTCCGGCGTGATAAGCCCGACCAATATCGCCCGCGTGCTTTTTTGTTCGCTCTGTATGAAGTCTTTCATCTTTTTATTGTTTGTTTTGTTCCCCTTTCAAAATCGGTATGTGCCAATGATATTTTACCGCCATAAAACGAGTAAAAATCACGGTGGAAGCAGAGGCTATCTCATTGATGAACAAATTAACGTCCAAGGCATACAGCGCCGTGAAAACGACGCCCCCGAAAACACACGCCAAGGCGTAAATGTCTTTTCGGAAAATGAGCGGGATTTCGTTGATCAGCATATCGCGGATAACGCCCCCTATAGCCCCGGTAATCGTCCCCATCGTGATCACCACCCACGCCGGATAACCCAACTCTATGGTTTTTTCCACGCCAACCACGACAAACAGCCCCAACCCGATGCTGTCGAACACAAAAAAGGTGTTATTGAGGTGGACGAGGTGTTTCCGAAAAATCATCACGAAAACGAGCGCGAACAGCGTACACCACATATATATGGGGTTTTGCATCCAAAACGGCGTAACGTCGAGCAACAAATCGCGGACGGTACCACCACCTATCGCGGTTACGAAACCCACGACAAAGGCGCCGAACAAATCAAACTGTTTGGCAGACGCCAAGCGTACACCGCTGATGGCGAAGGCAAAAGTGCCAAAAAATTCGATAAGATCAACGAATTGCATGTGTTGAAAAATTTCCATTCCCTCTTAGAAACCGTTTAAATTTTAACGAAATCTTTTATTATATGCCTTAGAAACTGTTCTCAGCTGCTTTTTTCTGCTCTTTTAAGCGTCTTTTTCACTTTTAATTTTTGATTTAGCCCGCTAAACCTTCAACTGAAAAGCAAAAAATCCATCTTGAAACAGCGATAAAAAAGATGAGCTGTAAAATTTAAGCAGTTTCTTAACTAATCATTCCGCTGCCGATGCAGCATTTTTTTTCGCTATCATAAACAACCCCGAACTGCCCGGTGGCGATGCCCTGTATCGGATTTTCGGACTGTATGCGGTACAAATCGCCGATTTTCGACAAGCGACCGCGCGTAAATTCGGGCGTGTGCCGGATTTTGAACATAATCTCTTTCTCGTCGGCGAAATCGCCCCAAATGTCTTTCGTGATGAACGAAAAACCTTGCAAATCAATCACTTTACCATATTGATATTGCGTGTCGTATCCTTTCGACACGTAAATGATATTGCGCTTGGTGTCTTTTTTGATGACGAACCACGGACCGCCGCTCAACCCCAATCCCTTGCGTTGCCCGATGGTGTGAAACCAAAACCCTTGGTGCTTGCCCAAAATGTTCCCGGTTTCCAGTTCGACGATCAAGCCTTCTTTCCTGCCGAGGTAACGCCCGATGAAATCGTTGTAATTGACTTTCCCAAGAAAGCAAATTCCCTGACTGTCTTTGCGTTGTGCCGATGGAAGTTTTTGTTGCGCGGCAATTTCGCGGACTTCCGATTTCAACAAATTTCCGATGGGGAACATCAGTTTCGAAACCTGCACGTAATCAACCTGCCCCAAAAAATAAGTCTGATCTTTCACGCGATCGTTGGCGGTAGAGAGCCACGTCAAGCCGTCAATTTCAGTCGTCGTGGCGTAGTGTCCGGTGGCGATTTTATCAAATTCGCGCCCCCATTTATCTTCAAAACAGCCAAATTTTATCAGCTTGTTGCACATCATATCGGGGTTGGGCGTAAGCCCGCGTTTCACGGATTCGATGGTGTATTTTACCACGCTGTCCCAATACTCTTCGTGCAACGAAACCACCTCGAAGGGGCAACCGTATTTTTTTGCGATGAAGGACACAATTTCAATGTCCTCTTCAGAAGGGCAGTCGATATAGCCGTCCTTGTCTTCCATTCCAATCTTGATATAGAAAATGGCGGGGTTGTAGCCCATCTCTTTCAACTGATGCACCACAACCGAGCTATCCACGCCCCCCGATACCAACGCCGCAATTTTCATCTTATCCTTCAATTTCGGGAACAAAAGTACAAAAGTTCTACGAATTATTCTTACCAAAGCAATTTCAGTCCGTAATCGGAATATTTTCCAAATCAATTTTGCCAAGGCTGTGTTTCAATGCTATTTCCCATAATGATACTGCGCTCGCAAACAGCACATTACTTCTATCCTACAAAACTTCTTTTACTTTCTGCGACAATTCGTCGGTATCGGCTATTGCCCACATAAGAATATGAGTGTCTAACAAATAGCGATTCATACCATTCCAAGTTCTTCTGGCGCCATTTGAAAATCATCGTGAAAAACAACTTTTGCCTTTCCCTTCAAAAATCCGAGTTCGCGTTTTTTCTTGGGTTGGCATTCCTGAACGGTATTGTGGTGGTCTTTCAGAAAAAGCCAAACCTGCGTAATCAGATTTTCATCCGTCGAATTGAGTATTTCGCGGGCTATCTTCGCTTTCTGAACGTCTAATTGCATTGCATCCATAACAAATTGCATTTAATTATGGTGTAAAATTACAACCTTTTCCGCAAAGCACAAAATTTCCTGCCGGAAAACTTTTCGCATACCTGCGTGTAAACCGGCGCGAATCCTCTCAGCCTTCTCCTGCCCCCTCCACAAGAGGGGGTTATTACCACAGGATGCAATCGTGCGGCAGCAAGGGGAGTCCAAGGTTCAAGCCCCATTGGGACCACAATGAAACAGAGAAAGTTGCGGGAGATTGCAAGCTCTTTTGATTTTTGTTTGCATAGGGGTTCAGGATTGTGGCTTGTGTCGCCCCCCCGAACCCCCTCATTTTCAATCGTCTTATTCCTTCACGCAACGCACAGAATAGCCATAGGTACGGAGTCCGCTCATCACGGCTATGCTGTTAGAATAGAAGTACATCATGTTCGCATCACTGTCCGCCAAGTGGTGGGGAGTAGCAGACCAATAGTAGCCGTAGAAGGTCTGAACGCTCAGCGAACCATCCCTGTAGAAGCGGCGGCCCGCCGCCGGCAAAAATAGCCGGTGCCCGCCGGCGTTGGTAAACTCCCTGCCGTAGATGCCGGATTTTGTCGTCCATGTACTGCTCAGGTGGCTCATAAAGTAGATAAGCTCATCTTTCGTCGGCATACGCCAACCGCTTGGGCAGGGACCTTTGCCGTTGTTCCAATTGTCGCCTGTCGGTATAGTGTCGTCCCAATCCGGCATCGCTACTCCCAATGGGGGCGTGCTGCTATCCCACGCGGCGTTCCTGCCCCATTGGTAGAAACTGCCGTAATCGGTTTCGTTCGCCGCGAACTTGCCACCGTCGTCATCCATACCGTCGCCTTCCACGTTGGTTTCCGCCCAGACGGTGCTGCCAATCGTGAAACCCGTGTATGGCATCCATGGCTCGGCAGTCAGTCTGTAGCGGAAGCCTTTCTGATGGGATTTGCCGAGACCAGAAATGCTGCTGTAATCCCAACACTCGCCGCCGCCGTAAACGCTTACCCTGATCGTGCCGCCTGCCTTTACGCCACCATCGGGAATAAATGGAATGTAAACCGTCAGGGGGACGTGTACGGTTTGCGAAGGCGTGAATTTCAAAGGGTGATCGACACTCCAACCCGAAGCGGTTTCATACACGAAATT
>JAISYO010000197.1 GCA_031269865.1 Dysgonamonadaceae bacterium
CAAGCGCCGAAGATCTTTGGCTTGTCGCGAAAAAACAGTTGGATATTGTATATAAATACCTGCAACCTAACGGCTTGATAGATTACGAAACCGCCTCTCGCGAATGGTGGGTATTCTTCGATTGGCGCGACGGACTGCACAAAGAAGTCGCCCTGCAAGGCTTTTCCATCTTCGCCCTGCAAGAAACTTACGAATTGGCAAAACTGCTCGGGAAAGAGAAGGAATTGGCTGACATTCCGTCAAAAGTCAAGAAAATGAAGGCGGCTGCCCACAAATCCTATTACGACAAAAATTCCGGCTTTTTCATCGGCAAACTCAACCCTCAGATTTCCTACGTGTCGCAGATATGGATGACATTGGGCGGTGTAGCCACCCATTCCGAAGCCGCCCGCGCATTGATGGCGTTGCCGAAAACCGAAAACGTAGTCCGCACCGGGGCACCCTATGCCTATCATTATTACATTCAAGCCCTGCTCGACTGCGGACTGCACACCGAAGCCCGCCAAGCCCTCAGCGACTATTGGGGCGATATGATCACACGCGGTGCCGATACGTTTTGGGAAGTGTATAGCCCTACCGAAGACAAGCTCTCGCCTTACGGCTTCTTCCCCATCAACAGCTATTGCCACGCTTGGAGTTGCACCCCCGTTTATTTTATCCGAAAATACACCGATATATTTCAAAATCCTAAAATACGGTGATTATGAAAAAGAAAA
This sequence comes from Dysgonamonadaceae bacterium, assembly GCA_031269865.1. GTDB lineage: Bacteria > Bacteroidota > Bacteroidia > Bacteroidales > Dysgonomonadaceae > JAISUH01. The sequence goes on from JAISYO010000197.1 coordinate 717, forward strand.
ACACCCTACGCCAAATTGGATTCAAAATGATACTGATTTTAAGCGCGTTCTCGCTGATTTCTTGCAGCGACAAAGTAGCACCCGAAATACCCATCGTCAGACCGCCAAAAACAGATGGCGAAACGAAGGTGTATATTGAATTGGACATCAGCATGGCTAACCAACTCAGCGTTACCGCGCAGAGCGACAAATATGCTTACAAGCTGAAAACCGAAGGGCAAGATCCCTACGTTCAAGCGAAGCCCATCGGGAAAGCCCTCGGTGGCGAACAAGGGGTGCTGACTTTTGAGTATTCCGCCAAGGCAGCCGTCAATTTCATACAGGTTTTTTTGGGTGCGCCCATTACGGAAGAACGCTCGCTAAAAACGGGTAACGGACTGAAAAAGACCGACAGTTGGACGGTGTGGTCGCTCGACTTGACTGATGAGCGCAAAAATTTCAATTGGGGCAACAGCGCGAGCCATTTCCTGCGCCTCGATTTCGGCGACGTGCCGGGCATAGAAATCTATATCCGCAACATCCATTTTCGGGAAAGGAACGACGCGGAAAAACTCGCCGCGGAAGAAAAGGAAAACAAACGCTTAGCGGACGAAAAAATGAACGATAACCTGAGCAAGTACCTGAACGCAAGCTACAACGCCAGCGTAACGGACGTGGACGTTTCCGCAAACAAGGTGCTTGTGAAAGGGAATTACACTGCCTCCGCCTCGAAAACTCTCTTGTGCGAGATAAAACCGTGGCAAGACATTACGGAAACAACTAATTTTGAAGGAATTGAACTCTCACAAAGCCCATTTTCAGTAGAACTCAACCGAATGGATAATAGCTACGATAGACTACTGTCGAAATGGGTTGTCGTTCAAAACAACAAAATTATTTCGCACGGGCGTTATGCCGATCATATCGCGGCAACGCACGCCATGACAGCCCAAAAACCGACTGCCCGCAAAGGACTTGGCGGATTCCACATTAGCCGAGGCTTCTTACAAGATCTTGATGATCTGCCGATTACAAGCGTTACCGTCAATATCGCCATTACCGAATTTATGTACCTCGATTCGCGGGCAGGGACTATTGCGCACCCTTACGGTGGCAAAACCTATTATTTTGCGCAAAGCTACATTGACAAATTAGATCAAACGTTGCGGCTTACCGCGTCAAAAAATATCGTCGTGTCGGCAATCATCTTGGTTCAGCCCACGGGCAGCGACTCAAAAATCGGGGATTTATTGCGACACCCGCGCTTCGAGGCGATGGGCGGCGCGTTCTACACGATGCCCAATATGACGACGGCAGAAAGCGTCAATTGCTACGCCGCCGCATTGGACTTCTTGGCGAAGCGATATTGCCGTCCCGACAACACCAACGGGCGTATCCATCATTGGATTATGCACAACGAAGTCGATGCCGGCACAACGTGGACGAATATGGGGGCGAACCGTCCGCTCTACGTTTTTCTCGACGCCTATTACAAGTCGATGCGTTTGTGTTTCCAAATCGCACGGAAATACGATGAGCATAGCGAAGTCTTGGCGTCTTTTACCCATACTTGGGCGAAGAAGGAAGCCGATTACGCCTCGCTCGACTTGATCAAGGGACTATTGAAATACTCAGCCGCCGAAGGGGATTTCAAATGGGGCTTGGCTTACCACCCGTATCCGCAAGATCTCAACGAGCCAAAGACGTGGCTTGACAACCACGCATCGTTTAGTATGGCAACCCAAATCGTTACCTTCAAAAACCTCGAAGTTTTGGACAAGTGGATAAAAATGCCCGAAAACAAGTATCTCGGCACGGAAAAACGCACGCTATGGCTCTCGGAAAACGGCACCAACTCGCGTACATATTCCGCGCAAGACTTGGCGGAACAAGCCGCAGGGTTGGCATATACTTGGAAGAAACTCAAACAGCTGGACGGCATCGACGCTTTCCAATGGCACAATTGGATCGACAACCGAGGGGAATTTGGGCTTTGCATCGGACTGCGCCGTTTCCCCGACGACGCGGAAGATCCGGGCGGGCGCAAGCCGGTGTGGTATGTCTTTCAGGCTGCAGACACGCCCAATGAAGATGCCGTGTTCGAACCCTACAAGTCCATCATCGGCATCAGCAATTGGAATGAGGTGTTGCATACGGTTTATTGAATATACTGATAAATAATTTTGATTTATTTGTCAGTATTTTGATAAATAGTCATCCATTAAGAACCATTTAACGAATTAGCAATCAATAAAACAGATCACATTTTGTTTGTGTACATCTGCAAGATTTTGTACATTTGTGGAATAAAACTTGCAGAAAATTATGCCGGCAAAACCACGGGACAAACAACAGAGTTCGCTTTTCTTAAAATAAAAAATCTATTGACAAAATGTAGGAAAATAAATATAATCAAATAAGACGTCCTGTAATTATTTTTTGCAGCAGGGCATACACAACGAACCTTACGAACTTGTACTTGAAAATATTAAATGAGTACAGGAAACATGGTTTGAATAACCAAATAGGAGAAATAAAATGAAAGTAGTAATAATTGGCAATTTTACAGAAACTTCAAAAAGGATTATCGCAAAGGAATTCCCTGACGATTGGAAAATTGATATTGTAACCCCCGAAGAATCCGATCTAAGCCTGAACGATGCTGATGTTATTATCCCTGAACATATTAAAGTGGATTCAGAATTTCTTTCCAAAGCAAAAAAAGTAAAATTTGTACAGACGGGTGCAGGTTTTGATAATGTCGATATTGAAGTATGCACCAAGAAAGGGATTTTAGTTTCAAATGCCGCAGGTGTAAATGCAATTGCTGTTGCTGAACATGTTATGGCTTTTATTCTTTCATGGTATAAAAATATTACATATTTAGATAAATACATGAAAGGAAAAAATGATATAAAAAAACTTTCGTATAGCGGATCCGAGCTTGCAGATAAGACAATCGGCATTATCGGTGTAGGTGCCGTCGGACAGAAGGTTGCAAAATATTGCAATGCATTTGGTATGAAAGTACTTGGATATGCTCGGAAAAAGATTAATACAATAGAAAATATTGAATTTGTCGATCTTGATACACTCTACATGAAATCGGATATAGTAACAGTCCATGTTTCTCTTAATGATAAAACAAGACATCTGATTAATAGCGATGCATTTAAAAAAATGAAAAAAGAGGCAATCATTATCAACACGGCCCGAGGACATATTATTGATGAAAAGGCATTAATAGCTGCACTAAGAAATGGTGATATTGCAGGTGCCGGATTAGATGTATTTGAAAAAGAACCGTTAGCAATTGACAGCGAACTCCGTGAGCTTGATAATGTTATACTAACTCCTCATACGGCAGGAATGCCTGATGGCCTTAAATTTCATAAAAAAAGGTATGCTTTTTTTGTTGAAAATATTAAAAAGATTATTGCAGGAAAAAAACCAGAGAATACACTTAATAAAATTTAAGATTCACATTGGAAAAAATATTATATAAAATAAAAATGCAAATAATTATGTGATACATGAAAATTTTGGTGCTTGAACCATCTGCATTATGGAGGAAATGAAATATGGAAAAATTAAAATTTAGGGACGCATTAGGAACTGATTTAGAAAAGATTGTTGAAATATATAATTCGAC
>JAISYO010000057.1 GCA_031269865.1 Dysgonamonadaceae bacterium
ACAGGCGACAATTGGAACGGCGGCAAGGGTCCTTGCCCTCCGGGTTGGCGTCTGCCGACGATAGATGAGCTTGACGCCTTGACGAGCCTGCCCGCGAAAAAATCAGATCTCAGCAACGACTGGGAGCTTACCGACGCCGGCGGGCACCGGCTATTTTTGCCGGCTGCGGGCTGGCGCGGCGGCTACGATGGTTCGTTGGCCGCTCCGGGCCTCTCCGGCTACTATTGGAGTGCCACGCCCTTCAATTCGAGCGATGTGCAGTTATTGGTCTTGGGTTACGACATGTACCTGGGCTACAACGATCGCCGCCGCGGATACTCAGTGCGTTGCGTGAAGAATTGAGATAGAGCGAAGGGTTCCAAGAATCAAGACAAAAAATAAGGGGATTCCGTGTCGTGGCACGGAATGACGGCGCATCCCGAACGTCCGATTGTCTTTGAGTCCTTTCATCCTTCAAGTCCTTTTTTCTGAACGCCTTCATTCTCAGTCCAAAGCAAAAAAAAAACGGTAGCCGTGTCGGGCTACCGTTTCCGTAGTTTGTTTCACTAAGGATAGATTCTAATTTCTTTATTTCTAACTTCTAACTTCTAATTTTTTTATCATTGGTTCGCGTATTCAACGTATCTCATTGGATAGCTGTTTGTGGTCGTGTATAATCCGGTTTGCCCTTCGGTGTAGAAGCGGAATTTCACATTCACGGTTTGGTTGGCAGACGAGATGTACTGGCTGCGGATCGGCGCCATATTCAGAGCGACGACGTCGTCTTCTACAATTTCCGCCGTGCTTTCCGCCGTGCCCGATTTCGTCAGCCTGACGTCGATCACAACCTCAGCATTGTTTTCATCGCTGCTGCGAGGGGGGACGTAGAACTGCGCGGAAATGCTTTCGCCTTTTTTGATTTTGTAGGCGTATGCGATTACCCAATGATCGTTCCAATACGTGCCGTATTCATCGGGAACTGCCTGAAATTGCGAGGAATAATACAGGGGTACCGGATTCTCTTCGTCCGGCGCTTCGGAATAATAAAGCTCTTTTTTGCCGATCTCTTCCGAAGTTGAGGTTACGTTGTAAACCGGGTAGGAATAACCGCCGATGCTGATGGGGGTAGTTCCGTAAGATTCGTCCCAGCTGTAAGAGATGGAATGGAAGGTCCCGGGTTCCATCAATTTGATTTCGTTAGAGGTAATGAACCTTCCGTTCAAGGTTCTCGCATACGTCAGGTAAGTGCTGTTGTCTGTCGTGATGTAGCATGGATAAGCCTCTGTAAATGAATTTTTCCCATCGCCCAGACAGGAGTTCATCAAGACACTCAAACCGACCACGCTAAAAAATAAAAATAATTTTCTCATACTTTTTTGTTATTTTATTTAGTTTATTATTAAAATTCAAATCGTAAGCCCGCATTCATATCCAAGAGAATTTTTTTGTCGGAATAAATGGTGGGGTATTCGTTTTTCGCGTTGAAATAATAGGCGCCGCCGATTTTTCCGTATAACCGCAGGTTATGCGCCAAGGGATAGGAAACGCCAACCCCGGTGTTGATCGAGATTTGCGGGTTTTGCTGTTTTATCCTTCCCGATATTTGGCTTTCGGACGAGCCTTTTACGCCTTGTGATTCGTCGAAGTATTTTGCTTCGCCGTATAAATCTTTTTCGATGATACCGCCCACCGTTCCGTAAACGTCTAACTTCCCGAGCGATGCAAAGGTGTAGTTCACATTAACCGGAATCCCCAAGTAGTGAAAATACTGCGAATCTTCGGTTTTCGCGCTTTGGGCGGTGTTTTTGGTTTGGGAATACAAATAGGTGTATATCAATCCGGTTTCCAAGGAAAGCCGATCGTTGAGGTTTCGCGAAACCGTTATCCCAAACGAAATGGGCTGCAAATGATGTTTTTCCGATGTGTTGGAAGCCACGTTGGACAGCACTTGCGAGCTTGTGAGGCTTGCAAAATCAGTGGACACCTGCGTTTCGTCTTGCGACGAAGGCATACTGCGCAGCATCATCGGGGCGTTGCCTGCCGCCTTGTAAGATGACAGTCCGCCTTTTCCGTTGAAAGCCAATTCGCCCTTTTTGTGGGATTTTGGGGTTTTCATATCCGATTGGGCAAAGAGGTTGTCCTGCTTGCTGGCATTGATAAATTCCTCGATGAGCCTCTTTTGTCCGGCTTCGTCCGGCTGCTGCGAAGATGCCTTTTCGGGTTGCCGATTTTCCTTTTCAGCCTCTTTTTTTCCTTTCTCTGCGATGAGCGGTTCTTTTTCGGGACGGTTTTCCGTTACGCTGTTTTTTGCCTCTCGCGTGGGGACGCTGGTTTTTTCCTCGTTCTGCTCGATATTATTCTCTGCCGTTTTTTCCGAGGGTGCTTCTTCGCGAACCGTCTTTTGAGCTTGCGCGAGCGTTTTTTGCCGATTTTCGGATACGGCTGGCGTTTCTTTTTCCGGCACGACGGCTATTTCTTCCGTTGTTTTTTCTTCTTCCGTTGTTTTTTCCGTTTCTATCGATAAGGCGGCGGGTGGGGGATTGAGGGGCGACGAGTTCGCTATGGTTTTTTCCACGCTCGGTTGGCGGAAAAGGAAGAATCCTGCGACGACGAGCGCGGCTACTGCTGCTGCCGCACCCGAATAATACCAAAGTCGGCGGCGGACAACCGTCGTCTTCGACATTTCGTTGAGGGTGTTTTCAATTCGCAACCAACCGTCCTGAGGAAGGGGTGCCTCAAAACCGGAAAATTTCGATTGAATCTGTTGTTTCGTTTTATCAATGTTAGTTTTCATTCTGCTTCCTAAATGGATTATTTTGTCCTATGATGGCTGTAATCTTTTTCTTCAATAGTGCTTTGGCTCTCGAATACTGCGAGCGCGAGGACGTTTCGCTGATGCCCAACGCTTCGCCGATTTCCTTGTGCGACATTTCCTCGAAGATGAACAAATTGACTACCGTTCTGTAACCGGACGGAAGTTCCCTGATCAACCCCAGCAGATCGGCCCTTGTGATTTCTGCCAAGTCGAAAAAATCATCGTCTTCGCCGCAGGAATACATTGTCTGGTCGTAGCTGAACGATTCGATCATTTTTTTTTCTTGACTTTCACGCCTGAAATTATTGAGCGCCAAATTCACGAAAATACGTTTTAGCCAACCTTCAAAAGAACCCTTGCTCGAAAACGAGCCGATTTGCGTGAAAATTTGAATAAACCCGTCGTGCAACAAATCGCGTGCAGAGTCGCTGTCATTAGTGTATCGCAGGCAAAGCCCCATCATCTTAGCGCCATACGTTTCGTACAACTCTTTTTGGGCTTTCCTGTCCTGTTCCTTACACGCCAATATCAGTTGCGATTCACTCATAATTTCCGCATCACATTCTTATAGACAAAAAAACAAGAAAAACGTTGCATCGCTTTCCCTTTTTTTTTGAAAAAAAACACCGTTTTTCCCTTCTTCTGCCCCTCGGCAGGCGCATTAATTTTTCTCAAATGTGTCGCCGAAGGTTGTAATGTAACCATATTTTTCGTATTTTTGTTCTTTCAAATCACTCAAATCACTGCTTTTTACGAAAGATTTTTGCAAAATCGGGTTGGTCAGTGTTGAGTTTCGTCAGTGTTGGGTTTCGTCTGTACTAATACAATATAAATATGTATCAACCTTTGTCAAACAACAGAAATGTCTTGTTGCCGCTATCGTGGCTATATGGCATCGGCGTGGGGTTTCGCAATAAATTATTTGAATGGGGAATCCGAAAATCGAAAAGATACCCCCTGCCCGTCATCTGCGTGGGCAACATCACGGTGGGCGGAACCGGCAAAACGCCCCACATCGAATACTTGGTGGAACTGCTTTCCGTGAAATATCGTGTGGCGGTGCTCAGCCGGGGTTATATGCGGAAAAGCAAAGAGATGAAATTCGTGGAAACGACGTCGCTCGTCGAGGAAGTGGGCGACGAACCCTTGCAGATAAAGCAGAAATATCCCGATACGCTCGTCGTCGTGGACAAAAACCGCAACAACGCCATCGAAAAAATATTGGCGATGAACGAAAAAACGCGCCCCGAAGTGATTTTGCTCGACGACGGCTTTCAGCACCGCAGTGTATCCCCCTCGCTGTCCATTGTCCTGATGGATTACAACCGCCCCATTTACGAAGACGAGTTGCTTCCGGCAGGAAACCTGAGGGAACCGGCGGAAAATGTGCACCGTGCCTCAATGGTTATCGTTACGAAAACCAATCGGCAGATGCAACCCATTGATTTCCGCATCATTGCAAACGAACTCGATTTGTTTGCCTACCAACCGCTTTTTTTCACGTCTTTCGAGTACGGCGACTTGGAACCCGTTTTCCCCGCCCTCGGCTTGGAAAAGATTCCGCTCGACAACCTGCTGAAAAAAAAGGTGCTGTTGGTGGCAGGCATTGCGTCGCCGCTACCCCTCGTGGAAAAATTGGAAAAGAAAACATACAATTTGCACACCTTGTTTTTCCCGGATCATCATCATTTCCTCGAAAGCGACATCGAAAATATAAGACGGCAAATCAACGCCATAGAGAACGACGACAAGATTATCGTTACCACGGAAAAAGACGCGGTGCGGCTTCGCGATTCGGAATGGGTGGACGATAAATTGAAGCAACGCTTGTATTATATCCCGATAAAAATTAACTTTGTACACAAATCCGAAAAAATATCGTTCAACAAAAAAATATACAATCATGTTAGAAACCATCAATCAGACAGCCGATTATCTCAAAGGTAAAATCGGCGACATACCCAATACCGCCATTATTTTGGGAACAGGGTTGGGCGAGCTTGTCCATGAAATCGAGGGCAAAAATGAAATTCCATACGCCGAAATCCCCAATTTCCCGGTTTCTACGGTGGAAGGACATAGCGGAAAACTGATTGTGGGGACGCTTGGCGGAAAAAAAGTGCTCGCTATGCAGGGGCGCTTCCATTATTATGAGGGCTACGATATGAAGCAGGTTACGTTTCCCATTCGCGTTTTTCAAGCCTTGGGGATTGAATATCTGTTTGTTTCGAATGCGGCGGGGGGAATGAACCCAAGTTTCGATATTGGCGACATTATGCTCATCGAAGATCACATCAATTTGTTCCCCGAACACCCCCTGCACGGCAAAAACTACAAGCAGTTGGGCACGCGCTTCCCCGATATGAGCGAGGCGTACAGCAGGGAACTGCGGCTGATGGCGATGGAAATCGCAAAAGAAAAAAACATCAAGTTGCAACACGGGGTGTATGTGGGCGCTCAAGGTCCCACCTTCGAAACGCCGGCGGAATACAATTTCTTCCGCATCATCGGCGGCGATGCTGTGGGTATGTCCACCGTCCCCGAAGTGATTATTGCCAACCACGCGAAAATGAAGGTGTTGGCATTTTCCATCATTACCGATTTGGGTGTCATTGGCAAAATCGTGGAGGTTTCGCACGAGGACGTGCAGGAGGCGGCGAAGATCGCGCAACCCAAAATGGCGGAAATTATGCGGAGCATTATCCGGAAAATTTAAGATAATTTGCAATATTATATCGACAAACGGCTAAACTTTCGCGTTGTCTGTTTGTTCTTAGTTTAATTGAAATATGTCTCGGAACAGAAAAAATAGTACCGCCGATTCCGAAAAAAACAAGAATATAAAAAACTGAATGAGCGTCATGGCGTTCTGCTAAGCCATTAAATAACTAAAAAAAAGGAAGTTTTTATGCGTACACAAATAGCCACATTGGGAGAATTTGGTCTTATCGACCGACTAACGAAATCAATCCGTCTAACTAACGAAACATCGCTGAAAGGGGTGGGAGACGATGCTGCCGTCCTCGATTTAGGGACTAAAAAAACGCTCGTTACCACCGATTTGCTGCTCGAAGGTATCCATTTCGATCTGACGTATGTCCCGTTGAAACATTTGGGCTACAAAGCGGCAGTGGTAAACTTTTCCGATATTTACGCGATGAACGGACGTCCGCAACAGATAACCGTTTCCATCGCCATATCCAAACGCTTTTCCGTTGAAGATTTGGAAGCGTTTTACGACGGAATTAAGTTCGCTTGCGAAACCTACGGCGTAGATTTGGTGGGCGGCGACACATCGTCGTCGATGACGGGCTTTGCCATCAGCATTACCTGCATCGGCATTGCCGACGGAGATAAAATCGTCTATCGTGACGGTGCCAAACCCACCGATTTATTGTGCGTGTCGGGCGATTTGGGCGCGGCATATATGGGCTTGCAACTCTTGGTGCGAGAAAAAAAGGTGTTCAACGGCAAACAGCAGGGCGAAGTGCAACCCGATTTTGCCGGAAGGGAATACCTGCTCGAACGGCAATTGAAACCCGAAGCCCGCAAAGACATCGTCGCGCTTTTTGCCGCCAACGATATTTTGCCCACCTCGATGATTGACATTTCCGACGGGCTTTCGTCCGAAACGCTGCACCTTTGCAAGCAAAGCAACGTGGGCTGCCGCATCTTCGAAGATCGCATTCCCATCGACTACCAAACCGCGGCGATGGCTGAAACTTTCAATATGAACGTAACCACCGCGGCGTTGAATGGCGGGGAAGACTACGAACTGTTGTTTACCGTCCCCTTGCAGATGCACGAAAAAGTGTCGTTGCTAAACGGTATCCACATCATAGGGCACATCACGAAACCCACTTTCGGCTGCAATTTGGTAACACGCGACAGTCAGGAACTCAAACTTCGCGCCCAAGGGTGGAACATTATATAGTGAAAGGGATAAGGTTGCACTAAATTTTGATTTTGCTATAACATATTTATATTCAGTGTTTTATAAGTGTTTATTGATTGTTGGATTTAAAAATTTCCGATGAAACTTTTGAAAAAGCGGAACAAAAACGTATTTCCGAACTGTTTGATCATACGATAGGCTTGGTTTACGATATGGAAAAACCCACTACGGTTGAAATTTCCGTTACGTCCCGACAAGCCAAATACGTTAAAAAATCGCCTTTGCACCTCACGCAAGCCATCGTTTCCGAAAACGAAGTGGTTTTTCATTACATTCTTGTACCCAGCCGCGAGTTGCAACGCTTGCTATTGGGTTTCGGCTCGCAGGTAAAAGTCATTCAGCCCGTATGGTTTGCCCTTCAAATGAAAAAGCAGATTGCAGAAATGGCGGGGCGGTATGATTCGTAAAAAAACAGGCTTCGGAATCAGCTGATTCCGAAGCCTGAATTGTATTTGGTGCGCAGGATGAGACTCGAACTCACACGCCGTAACCGGCACTACCCCCTCAAAGTAGCGTGTATACCAATTTCACCACCTGCGCGATTTATCTTATGTCAAGATTTCAATGCCGCATTGAAATTTTTGTGCCCAAAACAGGACTCGAACCTGCACATCGTAACCGATACTAGTCCCTGAAACTAGCGCGTCTACCAATTCCGCCATTTGGGCAACTATCCGCGACTGAAAAAATGATTTTGTTTCGCGGGTGCAAAGGTAAAACAAATCCGAGGATTTGCAAAATAAAATCTTTACATTTTTTACGCGGCGGATTGCAATCGAAAGCTGCGCTTGCAAAAATCTTCGCGCCAATTATTCCCTTGTCGCAATAATAAATCCGTCATTCTATATAAACCACGGCGTATTTGCCCTTGGTTATGGGAAATTTGCCTTGTATTTTCTCGCTCAAACGCTTGTTTTCTTCCAATTGCGAAACGCGGAAGAACAAAACGCCTTTTATGCTGTCGAGGTGTTCTAAGTCATTGTCCGACAATTCCGTCGGGGACGTTCCCAGATAAACGTCCATATTCTCGCCCCGGCGCACCTTATAGTTGTAAAAAGACGTGCTGTTGTTTTCTCGTGCCAGCATCTGCCCAATTTCGCTCAACTTGCCGTAGCCGACACTGTCGTTGATGGAAGGGATAACGAAGGCGCCGACAAATGCGGTTGCCAGCAGTCCGGTAGAGAAAACACGAACCGCCCGATAACCGTTTTTCTTCTTCCATACTTGAAACAGAGCGAACAGCGATGCCCCAAACAGAATCGCCATCGCCAAATAAACAAAGACGGACGATGGAATTTCCACCTTTCCAGCCACGGTTAATCCGAGTGCCACCGGAACAGCGAGCGCGAAAATAGCCAAGGGAATGCCGATAAACCAATCAATCCACTTGGGAATGGACAGTTTCGGCAACAACAACACCGCCAAGTAGCAAAAAAAGGCGATGGTGGGCAACAGATAAATGTCGAGCTTGGAACTGAACAGCGAAAGCATCGCGATCGTTACCGCGACGACGGTGGCGAAAAATTTTTCGAGATCGGTAGTGAAGGCTTTTTTACGAATGGCGAAGACGATCACCCCGATATACAGCAACGCCCACGGCGCAAGGATATACCATATCGAAACGAAATAGTAGTAAAACGGTTCTTTGTGGTGGAAAGCATCTACGGCGCGATCCATCGTTTGATGGAAAAGCAGATTATTCAGGTAATCCGCCCCGCCTTCCACATAAACCATTCCGAACCAAAGCGCACAACACGCCAGCAAAACCGCCCACGTGAGCCAGCCCCAATAACGCCCGAAAGTTTTCAGCTCTTTTTTTATCCATAAGAAGACGAAAACGGACAACAACGGCACTAAAATTCCCACGGGACCTTTCGTGAACAAGGCGAGGAACACGTAAATGGGGAACAGCCACGCATCGCGTTTTTTCGACTGCCCCGCATAGATATTGTAGAAGCTGTTGAGCGCCAGCACGATAAACATATTCATCAGCATATCCATACGCAACACCGCCATAGATGCGATGAAATAGGCGGTGCTTATCAGCAGGGATTGCGACAACAGTCGGTGTTTGGCATCCATTACGTCGCTTACCCACTTGTCCATCACGTACAAAATCACAAGTCCCGGCAGTATGGAAAACATACCGAGATACAATCCGTTGTGATGCCCGAAAAGCAATTTCCCAAGCATCACAATCCAGATATACAAGGGCGGTTTGTCGGCATAGATTTCGCCGTGGTTGAAAAACGCGAACAGACTTCCGTTGCGTATAGCTTCGTCGGCGATGCTCAGGTATCGCAACTCGTTGTCGGGCGTGAAATCCCTCAGCAGACAAGCGGGAATCAATGCCAAAAAGTAAATCAGGAAATTCTTATGCTTCATTGTCTTGCGATTTTTTTTCGTCCTTTATCTTCGAGAGCAAAATGTTTCTCAAATACGCCACAAAGCCGACGGACTGTCCCAAAATCAAAACCGGATCGTGCCTGAAAATGCCGTAGCAGATGATGATTCCCGAACCCACGAGGCTCATCAGCCAAAAGGTTGCCGGCAAGGACGATTCGTGCTTTCGGTATGAGTAAAAGAATTGATACACAAACCTTAATGTAAAGATAATTTGCCCCGCAGAACCGAACAACAGCAATCCCAATGGAATTTTATCGTTCAGGAAAACCGAATTTACAAAATCCTCGGTGTCCCTCAGCACAAAATAGATAGCCAGCAGGGGCGTCGCCATCACGATGATTCGGACAAAGGGGTAAACCTTTTTCCAGATGCCTTTCTCTTGAAGGTTCCAGATATAAATGTAATAGGAAACGAACTGCCCAAGCATAATGGAAAAGTCGTCGCGCAACCACCCGTAAATAAACAGCAGGTATGCCCCCATCAAGCTGAAAATCCAAAATAAAGACGGCGACAGCACCTTTTTAGCCCTTTCTGAGGCTATCCACTGCACGAGGATACGTGCCGAGAAAAAAAGTTGGGCTGTAAAACCTATGACGTAAATCATAAATTGCTTTTATCTACCCGGTAATTAATGTATCTCTTTTTCATCCAGCGATATGCGAAGCAATCCATAAAGGGTCCCGCCAGCCTGTTCCATAGATTGTATTTCGACTGTCCCGCTTGGCGCGGAAAATGGCGCACCGGCACTTGAAGCACTTTCGCCCCCTGCAATTGAATCAGGGCGGGCAAAAATCGGTGCATACCGTTGAAAAACGGAATGCGTTTGGCGTAGTCGGTATGCAATATTTTCAACGGGCAACCCGTATCCGCAACGCCGTCCTTCGTCATCATTCGCCGGAAACCGTTGGCGATTTTCGATTGGATTTTCTTGGATAACGAGTCGTTTCGGTTTACCCTGATGCCCATTACCATTTCGTATTGTCCTATGTCTTTGAGCAATAGGTTGAAATCTTCGCAAGTCGTTTGCATATCGGCGTCCATATAACCCACGTAAGGCGAAAAGGTGTAGTCGATACCTGCTTTCATCGCCGCGCTGAGTCCTTTGTTCCGCTCGAAGCCGATGAAGTAGAAATCGTTGTTCCGCTCGCAAACCTCAACGAGCATCGGCAGGCTCTTGTCGGTAGAGCCGTCGTTCACGAAAAGTACGCAGGTGGAACACGAGGCGTGGGGTATAAACGCCGACAGTTGTTTTTCGAGCTTCGCTATATTTTCTTCCTCGTTATACACGGGTACAACGATTGTGAATTGATAACGGCTTGTTTTATTGGATATTTCGGACATATTTGTTTGAAAAATAGGAAAATCTTACAAAAATAGCTATTTTTCTTCAAATAAGAACGGACTATCCGTTATAAATCCACATTTATGAATTTATCGTCATATCTTCCACCATTTTGCGTTGCTCGCGGAAGTACACTACCCTGTATATTTCGTTGCTATGGCTGATGAGCGTGGAATATTTCATGAGGGCATTTATGGTGTCGTTGTGCATATTGCATATCCTTGGGTCGCTCGTATATAAATAATGTAGCGAATATAGCTTAAAGAAGCAATATTCGGATAAATCGGCAGAGCAATAAGCGTAGGAAAAATGGAAATCCACTTGCGAGAGATAAATATTTACCTTGTTGCCGTTGGGAAAAGCCCCGGCAATGGCAATTTGCTCGATTTGGTTAATCATGGAAAGCATGGCTTTTTTCAAC
>JAISYO010000127.1 GCA_031269865.1 Dysgonamonadaceae bacterium
CCCCTCTTAATTGGCTACCGCCGAACGTTGTTTCTTAATTTTCAATTCTTCCGCCTCTCGCCCCGTCCTTCGCGGAACTTGGCGACTTCCTGCTGCATAAATTTCTTTTCGGCTTGTTGGGCTTTGTAGAGTTTTTCGAGCGAGAGCGTCTGTTCCAAACGCTTCGAGTAGAGTTTGTCGAGTTCGGCTTCTTTCAGCTTCACGTCCCTGTCGTTTTCCAATAGGGCGCGGTATTCTTCGTCGGACATATTGCCGTTGTCCTCTTTCATTTTTTGTATTTTCTGACGGTGTTGGCGGTGCAATTCAAATTTTTTCCTGCTCAACTCGTTGTTTATCGGGAAATAACGATCGCATTCCTCTTTCGAAAGTCCGGCTTCTTTTTGAATGTATGCCATCTTTCTTTTTTCGAAGTCAGCCATATTCATTCTTCGCCCGTCGCGTTGCGCGTATATGGAAACGGTTGTCAGACAGAGGAATAATCCCGTCAATAATAAAGCTATTTTTCGTTTCATAACCATTAGGTGTTTTGTTCAGTTTTTTTCAAAAATCGGCTTCTCGCACTTGCTACTTACATATTTTGGGTTTGATGATACAATTCGTCGTAGAGGTAGTTGTAATAGCCGTCGGCGATGAATTGATCTTCCAAATACTGATAAAATTCGTCTTCCGAGATGGAAACGTTCGTCCAATACGTGTCGGTGGTGCTTGTCGCTTTTGCGAGTTGGCTGTCCGCCGTGTGATTTTTTGTTGCCACCCTGACAATCAAAAATATACCTGCAATTGTGGCAGCCGCGTAGAGCCAGGGGCGCGACTTCGCCCACAACGAAACTTTCGGGGCTTTCCGCACTTCTTTTTCCGGCAGCCGCGCCATCATTTCGGCGTTGAACTTCGCGAAATAATTTTCGGGCACGGTAAACGGATTTTTCTTCGCTATGTCGTCCAATCTATTCATATTTGGTGTCATTTTCTTTCAATTTTTTGATGCCTACACTACTATAGACTAAATATGTGAAAAAAGGTTTAACGTACTTCCGATAAAAAATTCTCTATTTTTTTTACCGCGTGAAAATACGACGCTTTCAGTGCGCCGACAGAGGTTCCGAGAATGTCGGACATATCTTCGTACTTCATTTCCTCGAAGTATTTCATCTGAAAAACCAAGCGTTGTTTTTCGGGAAGAGTGAGCAATGCCTTCTGCAAGAGTTTTTGCGCCTCGTCGCCGTCGAAATACTCATCGGCTTCCAATTGGTTGATCAGCAACGAATCGGCGTCGTCCACCGAAATGTTGTTTTGCGCGCGCATCTTGTTGAGGAAGGTAATGCTCTCGTTTACGGCGATGCGGTAGAGCCAAGTCGATAATTTGGATTCCCCCCTGAAATTGTCGATATTCGTCCACGCCTTGATGAACACTTCTTGCAGTACGTCGTTTGCATCGTCGTGCGAAAGCACCATCTTGCGAATCTGCCAATACAGGTGTTCGCTATATTCCGCGACGAGTTTGGCGAAGCCGTCTCGTTGCGTGGACGGTTCTCTCAGCAGATGCAGTAATTGTTCGTCGTTCAAATTTTTTCCCATACGGTTGGTATTGCCGGCGACAAAGTTAAGGTTTTTTCCGGTTTAATTGGAAATAGCGGGGGGAAATCTTGCCAAATTATTTTTTTGTGTCGGTTGGTTTCCCCTCGTCGCCGTATTCAAACCACGAGATGAATTTTTTTGCCGCTTTGGGGTGGGCGTTCCACCAATCCATTGATTCGGGCAGGTACGCCGCGCTGATATAGCGGCAATAGGTGTCGTAATAATCTGAGTTAATTAGGGTGGAAAAGAAGGGCACGTAGAAATTCCACGTGATGCCGCTTTTGTCGCTGGTGTTTTCCCGTTCGAGGACTTGAATCACTGCCTTGTTCACGTCTTTGAAGATGACGAAAATGGAATCTTGCCTTACCGATTTCAGCGAGTCGAGCGTGGACGTGATGGCGTGGTAAACGAAATTCCGGTTCAGTCCGTCCACGGTGCTTAGCGGTGGAACATTGGTTGTCGCATCTGTTTTTTCCGTTTTTTGGAGTTGCTGGTGGGAATAAGACCTTTCCAACGGCTCGTTGCTGACGGGCTTGATGCGCAAGGTTTGAAGCAGTTCGGCGAAGGCGTTTTTCGAGCGCATACTGTTGGGCTCGAGCAAGAGGAACATTTGGAACGATAGAATGTTATCCACCCATAATTTCTTGTCGCCCAACACATAAGCGTTGAGCAGGTACGCCCCCGCGCTGGTTTTGTTTATCTCGATGGTTTTCTTCACGTGTTTCAGCGCGTTGTCCAAATCGCCTTTCTTATAATAATTCAACGCGAGGTTGAAGTGCATCATATCGTTGTTTTCGTTTTTTTCCAAGCCTTTCTTCAAGAGGCTGATGGCATCGTCGATCTGGTTCATTTCAGCCAACGCCTCGCTTTTGATGGCGTATGCGCCCAAGGAAAGCACCTTGTCGTTCGAGTCAATGACTTCGGTGCTGAATTTCGATGCGTTTTTGTAGTCTTTCAGTTTCAGGTACGAGAGAGCCATTTCGTAGTTGGCTTGTTCCGATTGCGGATTTATTTTCAACGCCTCTTCAAATTTTTTGATAGAAGCTCGGTATAGTGTCGAATCGTGAAGCGCAACACCTTCTTTTATAAGATCTTGCACGTTTTTGTTTTGTGCCGGAAGGGTAAAAAAAGAAAACAGGACAGCGAAAATGGATAAGGTATATTTTATCATAAGATTACTTTTTTGTGCGATAAAAGTAGGATAAAAAAAGGAAAAACAGCCTTTCATCATTGCAAAAGATGCTTTAATGTAACAATTGTAAACACTTAATAAGGGTAAATAAATAGTTTTTTGCATTTTTTCTTTGCGGTAAATTGTATTTTTGTCGTTTAAAATAAAATGAGATGAAATACACCCAGACAGTTTTTGTTTTTCAGCCCTTTTCCGAAACGGCAACGGACGTATTGTCCGCCCTGCTCGCCGACGTCGGTTTCGAAAGTTTTGTTGACGCCGAAAACGGACTCGAAGCCTATATCCCAACGGCGTTTTTTTCGGAAAAAAACATAGATGAAATCATCGCCCATTTCCCCTTAGACGGAAAAATATCCTATTCGTTTAATGAGATAGCGGATAAAAATTGGAACGAGAAATGGGAAAAAAACTATTTCCAACCGATTGTAATCGGAGATAAATGCATTATACAAAGCTCGTTACATCGTGTAGAAGGCGAATACGAACACCGCATATTCATTGATCCGAAAATGGCTTTCGGAACGGGGCATCATCAAACCACCGGACTGATTTTGCGCGACATTCTCGCGATGGATTTGAAAAACAAATCGGTGCTGGATATGGGTGCCGGTACGGCGGTGCTGGCTATTTTGGCTTCGATGCGCGGTGCCGATCCTCTGCTCGCCGTGGACATTGACGAATGGGCTTACAACAACGCTCGCGAAAACATTCAGCTCAACCGGATACCGAACATACGCACCTTGCTCGGAGGCGCGGAAGTGCTTGGCAATGAGTTTTTTGACGTGATTTTCGCCAATATCAGCCGCAATATCTTGTTGTGCGGTATTCCTGCCTATGAAAAAGTGCTCAACGTGGGCGGAACGCTCATCACGAGCGGTTTTTACAAAGAGGATATTCCTGCCGTCCGTGAAAAATGCGAGCAGTGCGGTTTGACGTATATCGGTTTCAGGGAGCAAGACAACTGGGTTTCGCTAACTTGCAGAAAATAAAGATGGCACACCTATCGTTTCAATTGGATTATCATGCCGCTTGCGGACAACAAATTTGCATTTGCGGTTCGGTTGCCGAGCTCGGCGGTTTCGATGAGGGCAAAGCCCTTCCGCTCGCGAATAGCGGAAGCCTCTGGCGAGCCGAACTCGAAGTGGAATCGGCAGGGACGCTGCAATACTACTATTTCGTGAGGGAAAATTCGGCAAATGTGCGCCGAGAATGGGGCGGATACCGCGAGCTGAACCTTGTCGAAGGCAAATCCTTCTTCGTGTCGGACAACTGGAAAAACGCGCCTGCCCACCAATACCTTTATTCCTCGGTATTTACCGACAGCGTTTTTGCCCGTCCGATGGTTTCGCATACGGCGTATCCTGCGCAAGCCCTCTTGCTGAATGTTGCGTGTCCCTACGTTGGGAAAAATCAAAAGCTCGTCATCTGCGGCGAAAACCCTGCCTTGGGCGCGTGGGATTTGGGCAAGGCTCTGCCTTTGGATTACGTGAGGGCAGGGGAATGGGAAATTCTGCTCGATGCCTCTGTTTTTGAGGCTGATACCCCCTATAAATTTGTGATTGTCGATGCGGAAAACGCTTGCGCCCTGCATTGGGAAGACGGCGATAACCGCGTGTTGCACACCGATTTTGTTTCGCAGGGGCGAAACGGCGTGCAGGTGCAGATGGGGCTTGAATTTTGCTACGCCGATTTTGAGTACCGAGGCATCGGGACGGCGATTCCGGTGTTTTCCTTGCGTAGCGAAGACAGTTTTGGAATCGGCGATTTCATTGACTTGAAAAAAATGATCGACTGGGTGGCTTGCACCCACCAACAAATCATACAGTTACTGCCCATCAACGACACGACGACGAGCCGCACGTGGCGCGATTCCTATCCTTATAGCGCGATTTCCATTTACGCCCTGCACCCTATTTATCTCAACTGCAAATCGTTACCGCTAAAAGAAAAATCGCGCTTTCAAATCTATCTCGAAAAGGCAAAGGCATTGAACGCCTTGCCAAGCGTGGATTACGAGGCGGTGCTGAGGTTGAAAACCGATTACAGCCGCGATTTATTTGAGGACAACGGCGTTGAAACCTTGTCGTCCACCGCCTACAAAGCCTTTTTCGAAAGCAACAAGGAATGGCTTTTCCCCTACGCCTGCTTTTGCTATTTGAGGGACGGCAACCGTAGCGCACGCTTTGCCGACTGGGGCGAATTTGCAAAATACGATAAGGGACGGCTCGTCCGTATGCTCGATCGCAATGCGGAAGCCTCGCGTGAAACCGGTTATCATTGCTACCTGCAATTTTTGTTGCACGAGCAACTTTCGGATGTGAAAGACTATGCGCACGCCAAGGGTGTGGCGTTGAAAGGCGACATTCCAATCGGCATTCATCGCTACAGCGTAGATGCGTGGACGAATACCGCGCTCTTCAATATGGACACGCAAACCGGTGCGCCGCCCGACGATTTTTCGCTTTACGGGCAGAATTGGGGATTCCCCACCTACAATTGGGCGGCGATGGAAGGCGAAAATTATGCTTGGTGGAAAAGCCGTTTCCGCAAGATGGCGGATTATTTCGACGCTTACCGCATCGATCATATCTTGGGCTTTTTTCGGATCTGGGAAATCCCTCACGATGCCGTGCAGGGCTTGCTGGGGCATTTCAAGCCCGCGTTACCTTACGGTGGCGAAGAAATTGCGCAAGCCGGAATCCCTTTCGACGAACAAAAAATGGCGCAAGCATTTATCTACGAGAGATTCCTGCCTGAAATTTTCGGGCAGTATGCCGAAGAGGTAAAATACAGCTATTTGAACCTTTCCGACTTTGGGCGTTGCGAACTGAAATCGTTTTGCGACACGCAACAGAAGATAAAACGGCTTTTCGAGGGGCGGAACGATGAAAAAAGCGACTGCATACGCAAGGGCTTGTACGCCTTGTGTTGCGAAATGCTTTTCGTGTGCGACGGCGTGGGGCAAAACCGCTTCCACCCTCGCATCACGGCGCAATATACCCACGCTTTCCAATGCTTGAACGACGATGAAAAAACCGCCTTCAACCGCCTCTACGATGAGTTTTTCTATCGTCGGCACAACGATTTTTGGCGCAGTCAAGCCCTGAAAAAATTGCCGGAACTCATCTCTTCCACCTCGATGATGGTGTGCGGCGAAGATTTGGGTATGGTTCCCGAATGTGTCCCTGCCGTGATGCGCGAATTGCAAATCCTCAGCCTCGAAATACAGCGAATGCCGAAAACGGCCGGCACGCGCTTTTCCGATTTGAAACGCCTGCCTTACTTGTCGGTTTGCACCACCTCGTCGCACGATATGTCACCCATCAGGGCTTGGTGGCTCGAAAATCGCGATGACACGCAGTATTACTACAACGAGATGCTCGGACACGATGGCGTTGCGCCGACAGACTGCACACCCAACCTTTGCGAGGAAATTATTGCGAATCACTTGTGTTCCAATGCAATGTGGGTTATACTGCCTTGGCAGGACTGGCTGTCGATTGACGAGAACTTGCGCCGTGCCAACCCCGAAGATGAACGCATCAACCTGCCTTCCGATCCCGAAAATTATTGGCGGTACCGAATGCACATTTCCTTGGAGGAGTTGCTGGGGCAAACGGATTTCAACGAGAAAATAAAGGAGTTAGGGGGACAATTACGAATTGCGAATTAAGAGATTCAGGTGTTCAGAGTTTAGAGTTCAGGGTTTGGAGGTTTGGTGTTGTGTGCCGTCTTTTTGTCTTTTTGTCTTGGCTCTTGGTTCTGCGCAACCTTAATTTTTGCACCGAAATTTGTATTTCAGAAGAATATCCCTACATTTGTAGTCGACTATAAAATAAAAATAAATACAATCAAACTTATGAAAAACGTCTTCGCATTTATTTTTGTAATCTCATTCTGTTATAATACATTTGCAGAGGACCCTTTTATACATCGTCCCTTACCAAGGAGTGTGAATGATATGACAGTTGTTGATTCCGGTTATGTAAGGGTATGGTATGCCTTGAACGCATCGGATATCCGGAAACCGGAAACGTATGACGATATGCAGCGGCTGGAGATCGGTTCCGGAATATCCAAGTATTTCAGCCATTTTGTATATAATAATGATTCATTGATCACAGATTGGAGGAAAAAGCACAAAAATGCCCGGGGCGCTCCTAGTTGGTTGGGCGAAGAAGGAAAAAACAATAATTGGTCGGAATATTATTATTCCGAATATTTCAAGGATTTTGGAAAGGACACATTCACCGAATATGCCCGGATGCCTTGGGGAGGAGTCCCCAATTATCAATATACGGAAGCGATGCCGGCTCAAATTTGGGAAATGCAGGCTGACGTTGACCATTGCCGGTTTCCTCTGCCAGAAGGCGACCTGCACGTTCAGGGGGAGGAGTTACACGGCGTGGTTCGCCCCGGACATACCCATTCCCAACGGTCCCTGGAAATTCGGGGGGCTGCCGGGCTTGATCCTGAAGGTATATGATAAGGATGAATTGTACCGGTTTGAATGTGTCGGGATCGAAAACCGGAAGCAGAAATATCCGATTAAAATACATGATTATACGAAGTACAAAAAAACCGGGCGGAAAGAGGTGTTGAAACTTCAAAAAGAAATACATGAGAACTATTATAAAGTTGCAGGTCTAACTTCCGGCGATTTTGTTAACGGCAAATGGGTTTCTGATAACAAACCTCATCCAAAGATAAAATATGACCCGATGGAATTGGAATAAATGGAATAAGCAATTAATTAGCAGTGATTTATGAAACAAGTACTGTTAATAACATTTTTTACCCTTTTGTTTCCGCTTGCCGCCGCTTCGCAGACGGCGATTAGCGGCAGCGTGACCAATAAAAAAGGAGAACCTTTGCCTGCCAATGTAACCGTGCAGGCAAAAGGCGAGGTCGCCCTGGCCGGGTTTGCAGCCACGGACGCGAAAGGCTATTACACATTGAATTACAAAGGAAGCGCCGACAGCCTCATCATCACGGTTTCGGGGATGAATGTCGGGAAGCACAGCAAAGTCGTATCGAACAAGACGCAGCAGGTAAATTTCAATATCGATGAAAAACCTTTGGAAATTAAAGAAGTGACGGTGGTTGCGCCAAAGATAACCCTCAGGGGAGACACGTTGAATTATTTGGTATCCGCCTACACCGACCAGAACGACCGGGTCATCGGCGACGTCCTGAAGAAAATGCCGGGCGTCGAAGTGGCTTCAAGCGGCACAATTAAATATAAGGGGGAGGCTATCAACAAATTTTATGTCGAAAACATGGATTTGTTGCATGGGCGTTACGGAATTGCCACAAACAATATTCAAGCCAAAGATGTGGCAACCGTCCAAGTGCTTGAGAACCACCAACCCATTAAAGCCTTGAAGGACATTCAATTTTCGGATCATGCCGCCCTCAACCTGAAATTGAAGGAGGGTGCCAAGGGTACTTTGGTATTGACCGGGCTTGCAGGAGCCGGCTACGAACCGGTTTTGTGGAGCGCAGAACTGGTCTCGATGTATTTTGGAAAAACTAAACAGAACATGAGTACCTACAAGGGTAATAATGCCGGGGAAGATGTCGCGGGGCAATTCAGGACCCATTACGACTACGAGCGCATATACATGAACCCGGGCAGCATGATGTCCGTGGCGTCGCCGTCATCGCCCCCCGTTCCCTCCAGCCGTTATTTGTACAACCGGTCCAATGCCGTAACCACCAATCAATTATTCAAGACCGGAAATGAAACGGAACTGACCGTAAACGTGCTGTATTACAACGACCGCATCGAGAAGGAAGGATACTCCCGCCATGAGCAATACCTTCCCGGCGACAGCCTGTTCGCTATCGAGGAACGGATCAATTCCCTGAGCAAGATCCACAACGCCGAGCTGGCTTTGCGGTTGAACAGGAATGCGACAAATTTTTACCTGAACAACGCCTTCAACCTGAACGGCAGTTGGAATAACGATGCCGGTTCAAGCAGCGCCCGCAGCAATACGGCCGGTTTTGATGAAACCATCGCTCAGCGCTTAAACAAGCCGTTTTTTTCGGCAGACAACACCCTGAACCTGATTAAGAACATCAAGAACAATTCGTACAGCCTTTATTTTTCAGCCGGGTATGGCCATAAGTCTCATGTCTTGACGGTCAGCCCGGCGGGCTATTTCGGGGATGAACAACTCGAATCGCTCTCCCAGCACGTGCTGTCGAATGATTTTTCTTCGGCGCTAAGAACCTCTTACAATATAAAGGTCAAAAATTTTAATCTGAAGTATGATCTTTGGGGGCGCACCGATATGCGGGGACATGGAAACCGAACTGCTGAAAAAGGCGTTGGACGGACATAGTGTCGCTACCGGCGACTCGTTGAAAAACAGCCTCCTGTACAATACATACCAAACGGGGCTCAATCAAAGCTACTCGTTTGACAATGGGACCATCAAGGCAAAATTTGAATTGCCGTTAACGTATTATGCCCTGTCCATCGACGACCGCATTCCCGATAAACAGGAAAAACAGAATAAACTGATCGTCAATCCTTCCTTTTCGGTTAATTATCAGATTATTCCCGAATTAGACTTTTCCGCCGGCGCTAATTTCAGCAAGTCGTATGGCGGCATGGATTCCCGTTACACGGGCTATGTGATGCAAAATTACAGGAACCTTCAGCGGAATTCGGTTGACCGCCTTTTTGAGACGCGCTCGGGCGGGGGGAAGTTTTCGTTTGGTTATCGGAATGTGTTCCAAGCCTTGTTTGTCGATGGCGGGATCAATTATAACCGCTCGTGGAAAAATTTGCTCTACGGTTATAATTACCAGTGGATTATGAGTGTTAGAACCGTGATCGACCAGCCCACAAGCTCTGAAGGATACGGTGTAAATATCAATGCGAGCAAAGGGTTGAATTTTTGGTCGGCCACTGTACGTGCTTCCGGAGGGTATCATGCAGGCAAAAGCGAGTTATTGATCCAGGATGCAATTTTGGACGTCCGTTCACAAGGATGCAGCGCCAATGGAAGTTTCAATATGAGCCCCCTTTCTTTTGCGGGGTTCAACTATTCATTGTCGTGGTACCGGAACAAAAGTTATACGGCTGATAACCCGGGATCATTTTCCCCGCTGCATGGAACTTCGCAAAATGTGAGGATCAGCCTCTTCCCTTCCAAAACGTTGACGGTGAATTTCAGCTTTGAGCACCAGTATAACAGCGCCGCCAATCCCCGTTGCACCTATTTTTCCGATGCAGGAATTAAATATAAACACAAACAGTGGGATTTGGAGTTGGCAATGTCTAACCTGTTCAACGCCAGGCAATATGTGTCGGCTTCAACCAGCGATGTAAGCGCTTACTATTACAGTTATGAACTCCGCCCGGCGAACGCGTTATTGAAAGCAAGATTTAAATTGAAATAAAAATGGAAAAATAAGATAATCGTATGAAATACATATATGCATTATTCATTCTGAGTGGTCTATTATCCTGAACAATGCTACGCGGAAAGACAACAAAAACGCCCCTTCATTGTACTCCCTGAAGATAGATAAACCAAATTTCCCTTCATTGAAACCGCTGCCATTGTCTGAATTCGTAGATAGTATAGGGTATGTCCAATTGGAAACGACACCGGACTGTCTTTTACCTTATTACGGTTCTCAGAAAATGTACCAAGTAGGAGATTTTTTATATCTTGTTGATCTGTTTTCTATTCTTCGATTTGACGCGATTACAGGTAAATTTCTCCGTCAGATAGGTAGTAGGGGACAAGGTCCCGGAGAATACTTACAAGTGAATGAGGCTATAGACAAGGACAATGATATCGTATATGTAAAATCTCCAAACAGGCCATCTTCCCTTTTAAGTTATAATTTCAATGGAGATTATTCAGGTGATTTACAATTTGTTGATGATAACCCTGAATATCCTATATTTTCCAATTGTTTTTTATTCTTTGAAGTTGATGCATATTGATAATCAGTATGCAATTTTTGGAACAAATAGTTTTATGCCAAAAGAACAGGCTTGCCAGCCCTTTGAACTGATTGTATATGACTACAGAAATCAAAAAATAAAACACGCATTAACGAACAAAATGAAAGGTGTTTTTAATTTGCATGTAACGAATATAAACGGCTTAAAAACAATTTCAAGGCATGGAGACGTTTTTTTTATAAAACATTTTATAATGACACCTTAAACAATATGTTGATGAACGATGACTGCATCTATCTGGAATGTATGCTTATCAATGATGAATCATCAAGAAGCACAAGCCGCTGATCGAGAGTGATTTTAAGGATTTATTTCGATACTATCTTGCCGTTGGCGGAATGCCTGCCGCAGTGCGAGAATGGAATGAAAGTAAAGATATTAGTCGCGTAGAAATGATTTTGAAAAACATTCTTGCCGATTATAAAGACGATTTCAGTAAGCACACAAGCAATGCAGAATCACGAAAAATCGGCAATCTTTGGCGAAGTGTTCCACAGCAGTTTGCCAAAGAAAACCACAAATTTGTTTACAAAACCGTCGAACCGTCGGCACGCGGGCGTGATTATGCGTTTGCCATTGATTGGCTGCTCGATGCCGGATTGATTTACAAAATCGATCTCATTGCGCACGGCGACAAGTTGCCCCTTTCGTTTTATGCCGACAATTCCGATTTCAAAATTTACGCGCTTGATGTCGGTTTGTTGCGACAGTTAGCAGGTTTGCCCGCTTCTGTTGTAATTGGCGACGACAATATCTAGGCTAACTTTGGCGGCGCATTTGCCAAAAATTTTGTCTTACAGCAACTTCGTTCTCTTGGTTTTTTCGAGGCGTATTATTGGACAAGCAATGCCGATAATCCAAATCAACCCAAAGGCAAAAGCGCGCTTGATTTTGTGGTATCGAAAGACGAAAAAATTTATCCGATTAAAGTAAAATCGGGCGAACAAGTCAAGAGACAAAGTTTGCGTGTTTTTCGCAAGAAATACAATCCTGAATTGAGTTTGCGTTTCTCTCTCAAAGGCTTGGAGTATAACGAAGGGTTGTTGAATATTCCGTTGTACTACTCATTTTTATTCAACGATTTACTTGCACAGAAAGACAGGTTGCCAAATTCTGCATTTGCATTTGTGAAAGATTAGGGAATCGTCTTTTTAATGAAATAAATTTGGGGATCACAACCAAAAAACGAATGCTCGCTTGGCAGATAAACCAAAAAATCATACCTTTGGGGAAAATAACAGGAACGATACTGATATGAAAACATTGCGAGTACCTCAACTGATGGGGGATAACCCTGATTCTCTGCCGACAAAAATACAAGAACTGCGGCAAAATGGCGTGCGTGCGGAAATCGACGAAGTGAATTGGCAGCTGGAATACCCCAAAAAGATGCCCGTTTCGGTAACGCTTGCCCACGATGGCGAGAAACTCTATTTGTTTTACGAGGTAAAACGCGAGAAGATACGTGCCGTGAACACCCGCGATTTCGGCTCGGTGTGGGAAGATAGTTGCGTGGAATTTTTTATGCAGCGCGAAGGCGAGATGGCGTACCGCAATTTCGAGGCGAACCCGCTCGGCGCATTGTTGGCTGCGGTGCGCGAAAATAGGGATTCGGCAGTGCAATTGAAAGCCGATATGCCCACCATCGTGCGCCAAGCGTCAATCGGGCATTACTACGGCGACGGCAAAGAGTTGAGCGACTGGACGCTCTACCTCGAAATTCCCAAACGCGCATTGGGCTTTGCAGCCGATGAATCGTTGTTGGGGCAACACATTCGCGCAAACTTCTACAAATGTGGCGACAACACCGTGGAACCGCATTTTTTGAGCTGGAACCCGATAGAAGCCCCTCAGCCCAATTTTCATCTTCCCCAATTCTTCGGGAAATTAGAACTGTTGTAAATAATTAACAATCAAAATAATAGCAATATGTGTGAAATAGAAAAACTGAGAAACATCGCGTTTCAATTTATTCCTGAAACGAAGGACATCGAAATCAAGCCTTTGGGGGCAGGACACATCAACGACTCGTTCAAAGTAACTGCCGACGGCAAAGAGTATGTGTTGCAACGCATCAACCACGCCATTTTCAAGAACGTGCCCGAACTGCAAAACAACATTCTGCGCGTTACAACGCACATTCGCAGGAAGTTGCAGGAGAAGGGCGAAAGCGAAATCAACCGCAAGGTATTGACGCTCGTCGCGGCGAAAAATGGGGCGTTGTTCCATCAAGATGCTTCGGGGAACTATTGGCGGTTGATGGATTTCATTGCTGGAAGCAAAAGCTACGACAACATCAATCCGCAGTTGGCTTACCGCGCAGGACTGGCTTTCGGCGATTTTCAGCGAATGCTCGCCGATTTGCCGGGCGCACCGCTGTTTGAAACCATACCTCATTTTCACGATATGGCTTCGCGCCTCGCGGATTTTAGCGAATCGGTTAAGGCGGACAGGGCAAAACGTGTCGCGAAAACGAGCGGCATCATCGGCGAAATTGAGGCTCGCGCCGAAGAATTTGGGCTTCCCGAACGCTTGCACCGCGAGGGGAAACTTCCCAAACGCACCAACCATTGCGACACGAAAGTGAACAACATCTTGTTTGACGAAAATGATAAGGTATTGTGCGTGGTCGATTTAGATACCGTTATGCCGGGGTATGTGCTGTCGGATTTCGGCGATTTTATCCGCACGGGCGCGAATACCGGTGCCGAGGACGATAAAAACCTTGACAATATATCCGTCGATCTCGCCATTTTTGAAGGATACGCGAAGGGCTATCTGGAAAAAGCCACCTTCTTGAACGAAACGGAAATTGAAAACCTCGCTTTCGGGGCGAAACTGCTCACGTATATGCAGACGGTGCGTTTCTTTACCGATTACCTGAATGGCGATACCTATTACAAAACGGAATATCCCGAACATAATTTGGTGCGTACCAAGGCGCAGTTCAAGTTGTTGCAGAGCTTGGAAGAAAATTTCGACAAGATGAAATCCATCGTGGCGAAGCTAAAAAAATAATCGTATGAAATCACGTTTTATCTTTTCAATTGCCCTGTCCCTTTTTTCCTTTGCCGCCATCGCGCAAAATTCGGGGGCGGAAGATCGGAAATTTTGGGTGGAAACAATGTGCCGCATCGCCGAGCCCGTGCTGACGAACCTCAGCAACAACACGTTGAAGAAAAATATGCCTTTCGAGTCGCTCGGCACGCGGAAAGATTTTTCACGCCTCGAAGCCGTGGGGCGCACTGTTTGCGGCATCGCGCCGTGGCTCGAACTTGGGGCGGACAATTCGTGGGAAGGGAAACTGCGCAAGAAATACATTAAGCTGACAATCAAAGGATTGAAAAACGCGACAGATCCTGCCGCCCCCGATTATCTGGTGTACGATCAGCCTTCGCAACCCTTGGTGGACGCGGCTTTTTTGGCGCAGGGGCTTCTGAGGGCGAAAACGCAATTGTGGGACGGTATGGACGACAAAACCAAGGACAACGTGATTGCCGCACTCAAAAAAACACGTGTCATCAAGTCCTACGAAAGCAATTGGTTGCTGTTTTCGTCCATCATCGAGGCTGCCCTCTTGGAATTTACCGGCGAATGCGATATGGAACGTTTAATGTACGGCGTGATTAAATTTCGCGATCATTGGTACAAGGGCGATGCCAACTACGGTGATGGCGCGGCTTTCCACGCCGATTATTACAACAGTTTCGTGATCCACCCGATGCTGACGGACATATTGCTTGTGCTGGACAAGCACGGCTTGGACGACAAGGCTTTCCTCGCCACGCAGTTGAAACGGCTGACGCGCTATGCCGAACAGCAGGAAAGGCTGATTTCCCCCGAAGGCACTTTTCCAATCGTCGGGCGTTCCATCACTTATCGTTTCGGGGCGTTTCACGCCTTGGCGCAAGCGAGCCTGATGCACCTGCTTCCCGAATCGGTTGCGCCCGCGCAGGTGCGTTGTGCGCTCACGGCGGTTATCCGGCGGCAGTTGGAATCGCCCGATAATTTCGACAAGGACGGCTGGTTGCGGGTTGGTTTCACGGGCGAGCAGATAGAAATGTCGGAATCGTATATCAACACCGGCAGCGTTTATCTCTGCACGATGGGGCTTTTGGCTCTCGGCTTGCCCGAAAACGATGACTTTTGGACGGCGCCCTACGCCGAATGGACGAACAAGAAGGGCTGGGGCGGGAAAAAAGTGAAGGCGGACAAGTCGATGGGGAATTGAAGCGGAAAATTGAGGTATCGTAAGTTTTTGATGTTCGTATCTTTGCCATATCATCGTAGCAGGAAATCAATGATTTGGTATTGCAGGCAAACGAATTGCGCTACCAAGCCCACCTGAAAGAGCAGGAAGCGATAAAGATGATAGAATTTTTGTGTAAGCGAGAACAATGTCAAATTTGTTTGAGCATTGCCGAATGCAGCCGACAATCACGAAAGAAAATAAAAACCCTTCTCTACAAAAAAAGGCTAAAAAAAGCCATTGCCATATCTTTGGCGTGCATCGGCTAACGGTGGCTATAAATTGAATTACGCCTCATAATGCGACCACATACTTAAAATGCGGATATAATTTTCCGTTGCAATTACCTCATAAACAAGGCAATGCCGTTTATTGATTCGGCGCGAATACTTGTTGTCCCTCGGCGGTTGCAGTTTTTCGTAAGGGGGCGGATTTTGAAAAGGATCAACGCTGATTATATCGACCAACTCTTTTATTTTACTTTTATATACCGACTTAAAGGCAATTTCCTTTTGCTTTAATGCTGTATTTGTAAATTCAACAGTCCACATATTCAATCGTTCCAAAAAGTTTTCTCATCATAAATTAGTCCCGAACCAATTGGCTCTGCGGCGGCGGCATCTATTTCTTCCCAAAATCCCGGGATTTGGTCGAAATACTCTTGGTCGCTGGCAAAAGAATCCCCGTCCAAACTGACCACCCGGTTGTCAATTCTGATGGGAATGCGCTGTTCGTTAGCGATTTTAGTGATGAAAATTCTCAGGCAATCGTTGAGATTCAGCCCTTGTGCAGATACAATTCGTTCCGCTTTTTCCTTTATCGCTTTATCTAATCTTGTGGCTACTTGTACCGTCATAATGATATAATTTGCTATGCAATGTGATATATTGATGCGTTTTGATTGCAAAGATAGCGCTTTATTTTGAATTATCAAAAGGAATTTTTATT
This sequence comes from Dysgonamonadaceae bacterium, assembly GCA_031269865.1. GTDB lineage: Bacteria > Bacteroidota > Bacteroidia > Bacteroidales > Dysgonomonadaceae > JAISUH01. The sequence continues at coordinate 15,958 of JAISYO010000127.1, forward strand.
TTTCTGCTTGTCAATGAAACCCCACCACGCAAAAAAGCCGGACGTTATGCCCGGCTTTTTCGTATGGGAAAGAGTTCATCTCGTTTCGTACACAATTGTCATATAACTCGAAAAGGAATCTGTCAGGCAACGGCTTATCTGTCAATTGCTTTTTGGGGAAATGCCGTCAAATTTCGGAAACGCCAAGGATTGGAAACCTATTTTCGTTTCGTCATTTTTTTCAGTCATTGCCCTTGTGTCTATTTTCAATCCAAGCTGTCTTTCCTTTCGGATTTGAAATTCAAAACATTGAATGAGAGATAAAAACATTGCTTCAAACTTTCAATTCTTCATCAATACTTGTGCTTCGCCGGCATTTTTCCGTCGGTTTTCCGTTCCGATTTTTAGCTCTTTGCGGATACGCCAATCCGAAAAAACCTTGAAACGCCGTTTTCCGACACGCCTGCCCGACTTTAAGCCGTTCATAATGTCAGTTGAAAAGCAGAAAACGCGAATTGCGGAAATCATTTCATCGCTCTGCGTTTGCGGTTCGACAAAACAGTAGCCAATCATCAATTCCCCCTCAATTCTTCCTGCCTTTCGTTGTCGTTGTCCGTTTTCGTCTTTTTTCCTTAGTCCGAAGATTTTTGATCTCTGTTGTTTTTCGGTGAAAGACTTGTCGAAAATAAATTCCCGACACGGAAAACGACAGTCGGCGGTTTCGTTTCCCCCGACGAAAGTAATTGATTGAATACGAATGTTTTTTCTTCGACAAGCCCTCGTTTCCCTGTGGTATTACCCGCGGAAATTTAAATCGTAGCCCTTGCCTTCGTCTGCAATTTGTTTAGCGGACGGGATTGGCAAACGCGAAGCGATTGAACGCGGAACTCTGATATTGCCGTTCGAACTTGTTCGCTCGCCAAAAACACCTCCTTTTGAAACCAAACTGACTTGTCCCCGGCGAAGTCGAAAATTCAACCTGTATTCTTTTTCGTGCAATATTTATATACAACCATTTTCTTCCGGGGTAGCATCGTTTGACTGATTTTCCCCCTTCCAAACCCTCCCGCCGAAAAAAATCAACCGTTGGATATGGCGTATATTCTTGTGTACAAAATGTCAATGAACTCTTTTTTCTTCTGACAAGAGATGTTTATCTTTGTCGTACTGCAAAAATACGATGCGCATAAAAAAAATCCAAATAATTTAGCCTGTCATTATCAACAGTTTTTCAACAAGTTATGAACAATTTGAGGCAAATCGGCTCAGAGGCTTCCCTGAGGCATATTTACTCGAAGCGAATGGATTTGGCGGGGGCTATTTTTGCCACCAAAAACGAGGGGGCGATCATCATCAAGAGTGAGACGACGAGCGTCCCGATATTGATGAGGACGATGTAGAGCGGATTCAAATCAATGGGGACGGCGGATAGATAATAGGTTGCCGGGTTGAGTTTGGCGATGTAGAAATATCGCTGTATCAGGCAGATGCTAAGCCCGATGAGGTTTCCCCACAACATCCCCTGTCCGATGAGGAAAGCCGAGAGATAGAGGAACACCTTCCGTATGCTGAAATCGCGTGCGCCGATGGCTTTCAGTATCCCGATCATATTGGTGCGTTCCAAAATGATGATGAGCAGCCCCGAAATCATAGTGAAGCCCGACACCGCCAACATTAAGATGATGATGATCCACACGTTCATATCGAGCAGGCTGAGCCAATTGAAGATATTGGGGTTGATGTCCTTGATGGAACGTGTATATAGTTGGTTGTCAAGTCTGTCGCGATAGGTGTACATTTCGATGAACAGGTTTTGGGTGGTTTGATCGAGCCGATCGTAATCCACCACCAAAATCTCGATTCCGCTAACCATATCCTCGTCCCAGCCCGACAGTTTGCGCAACACCCCGATGTCGGTAATCACATACAGTTTGTCGTAGTCCTCGAAATGGGTGCTGTAAATCCCTACGATTTCAAATTTTCGGGCGCGTACCGGATCCTGCACGAAGTAGGTTATGAAGCTGTCGCCCAATTTCAGGCGCAATTTGTCGGCGATGTTTTTTGAGACGATGGCTTGGTTTCCGCCAGCCGTGTCGTTGGGTTGTATGATTCGCCCTTCCGTCAGGTTTTTCTTGAAAAAAGTCCATTCGTAATCGGCGGGGACGCCTTTCAACACCACGCCCTGAAAATCCTCGTCGGTTTTGATGATGCCAGGTTTCGTGATAAAGCTCTCTATGTGCCTGACATTCGGTGTTTCCCGCAATGTTTCGGCGAGCGTGTCGGAAAAACTGATGGGTTGATGATCGTAGGAATTGTTGTTGTCGAAATTGGTAATCTGAATGTGCGAGCCGAAGCCCACGACTTTTGCCCGCACCTCTTTTTTGAAGCCCACCACAATGCACACGGCGGCAATCATTACCGCCAATCCCAACGCGATGCCGGCGATGGCTATCTTGATGGCAGGCGAAGAAACGCGCTTTTCGTTTTTTTTATCGCCTTTGTATATGCGCCGGGCAATAAAAAGTTCGGTGTTCATTGTTTGAGCTGTTTATATTTTTCGAGTGCTTTTTCGAGAACCACCAAGGCTTTCCCCATATCGTCGATGTTTAACACGTAGGCGATTCGCACCTCGTTTTTCCCCAATTCGGGCGTAACGTAAAAACCCGATGCAGGTGCCATAAAGATGGTTTGCCCTTCGTATTCGAAATCCGACAGGCACCACGCGCAAAAATCGTCGGTGTCTTCCACCGGAAGTTTCGCCAAGGTGTAGAACGCGCCCATCGGTATCGGCGAATAAACGCCGGGGATTTTGTTGAGCCTTTCGAGCAGGAAATTCCGCCGCTGCAAATACTCGTCGAAGTTGTGTTGCATATAGGCGTCCCCCGCGTCGAGAGAGGCGTTGGCGGCAATCTGCCCGATGAGTGGCGGACTGAGGCGAGCCTGACAGAATTTCATCACGGTGTCGTGCAGCGTTTTGTTTTTCGTGATCAGTGCGCCGATGCGGATACCGCATTCGCTGTATCTTTTTGATACGGAATCGATCAGCACCACGTTGTCTTCGATGCCTTTCAGGTGGCAAGCCGAAACGTAGGGCGTGTCGGTGTAGATAAATTCGCGATACACCTCGTCGGAAAAGAGGTAGAGGTTGTATTTCTTTACCAAAAGGCGTATCGCTTCCATCTCGTCTGCCGTGTAAACGTAGCCCGTAGGGTTGTTCGGGTTGCAAATGAGGATACCCTTTGTGCGTGGGTTAATCAGTTCCTCGAATTTCTCGATGTCGGGCAGTTTGAAGCTCGATTCCATATCGGACGGTATGGTGCGGATAACCGCCCCCGCCGAAACCGCGAAAGCCATATAGTTGGCGTATGCCGGTTCGGGGACGATGATTTCGTCGCCCGGATTGAGGCAAGCCATAAATGCGTAAAGCACCGCTTCCGAACCGCCGGACGTTACGATGATTTGTTCGGGGCTGAGCTCGATATGGTATTTCGCGTAATACTTTACCAAATTTTCGCGGTAGAAACGGTAGCCGTCGCTTGGGCTGTATTCCAAGGTGTTGCGCTCGATATTGCGGATAGCGTCCAACGCCGAACGGGGCGAATCCAAATCGGGCTGTCCGATATTGAGGTGGTAAACTTTTATTCCTTTGGACTTTGCGGCGTCCGACAGCGGTGCGAGTTTTCGAATGGGGGAAGCAGGCATCTGCATTCCACGCAGGGATATTTCGGGCATATTTTTTTTGAGTAAAAACTGATTTTATCGTGCGATTGTTCGTTACGAAAGCGCAAAGATAACTCTTATTTAATTATAATTAGTATTTGCGGGCTTGATTTCTGCACGATAATTCATACCTTTGCTACGGTTTTTTAATCAGATCTATATTTCAGAAACAAAATACACAAGCATTTCCTTTGTGATTTTATGAACGGTATGCTACAAAAAATATCCTCGAAACTCGCCCTGCTTGCAATTTTTGCAATGTCGGTGTTCCTCTATGCTTGCGAGGGGGGAAAAATAGAGCCTGTACCCGCCGTCGAGAAAAGAACCGCATTGGTTTATATCGTGGCTCAAAATACGCTCAACCGTTTTGTCCCCCTCGATTTAGATGAGATGAAAGAGGGCTTTGCCGCCATTCCGAACCCCGACGACTACAATTTGTTGGCTTATGTAGATGATTACGACGCGCCCCGGCTCTTGAAGTTCGAGAAGGAAAACAATCAGGTTGTCGTCGATACCGTTATCACATATCCCGATCAAAATTCCCTGAGCCTCTCAGTGATGTCGGGCGTGATGAAAGAGATTTTTTCCGCCTACGAAGCTGAAAGTTACGGCTTGGTGTTGTGGTCGCACGCCAACGGTTGGCTGCCGGGCAGCGAGCAACCGAAAACCGGGGCTTCTTTGCGCTCGTTTGGCGACGACAGCGGTTTTTATATGGACTTGCTTGATTTGAAAACCGCCCTGCGCTCTTGCCCCAAATTTGAGTTTATCTTGTTCGACGCCTGCAATATGCAGAGTGTGGAAATGGCATACGAATTGCGTGAGGCGACAAAGTTTTTCATCGGATCCCCCGGCGAGATACCCGCTTATGGCGCACCCTACGAGTTGGTGGTCCCGGCTATGTTCTCGCAGTCGAATCCTGCATCTGAAATCGCGCAGCAATACTTTGACTACTACGACAAGATATACGATTATGCCAAAAGCACGAGGGGTGGCGCAGGTTCGAGGGCGGTGTATTATCCGTATGGCGTGGCTGTTTCCGTGGTGGAAACGCAACATTTGGGCGAACTTGCTATGGCAACCAAAAGTGTCATAGGGCAACACGTGAAGGACAAAATCGCCACTACGGATTTCGTGAGTTACGACGATCATCACTACAATTACTATTACGATTTGGGCGAACTCGTCCGTTCGATAACCGGTGGCGACAACAGCTACGCGGCGTGGAAAACGGCTTACGACAAGGCTGTCGTTAAATTTTTGGCGACGGATTACATTCTTTCGATATACAAAAATCCCTATGGCGTGATGGTGCCGATGCGGAACGCAACCGGATTGGGGACTTTTATCCCCATATCCAAAAATATGAATTTCCTCGAAGGTTCTTATTGGCAAAATCAGTCGCCATCGTATATCGAAACGAAGACGGCAAGCCTCGAATCGTACTACACCAAATTTGGTTGGTATGCCGACGGCGGTTGGGCGAGCGTGAATTGATGCGCCGAAAAAATGAGTTTTCACGTAATTTGTCGATAAAATTTTTGCAAATCTTACGGTTACTCGGCGGAAATTTCCTATATTTGCTCAATTTATACGAAAAGAGAATTTTTTACAATCGAATCATTAAATCAAATAATCTCATAACGCTATGAAATTTGTAGTATCGAGTGCCACGTTGCTAAGTCATTTACAGGCTATTAGTAGGGTAATCAATTCAAAGAACGCGCTGCCCATCTTGGACTGCTTCTTGTTGGATTTGAAAGGAAACGTTTTGTCGCTGACAGCGGCTGACAACGAAACGCGATTGGAAACTTCCGTCGAGGTAAGCAATGCCGAAGGCGAAAGTATGTTGGCGGTAAACGCCAAAAATTTGCTCGATCCCCTGCGCGAGCTGCCCGATCAGCCCCTGACGATTGAGATAAACGATGAAACGCTCGAAGTGTATATTTATTACCACAACGGCAAGTATAATTTCGTGGGGCTGAAAGGCGACGAGTATCCGCAGCCGAAAGAATTGAAAGGCGATTCTTCGATGACGCTGACGATGGACGCTTCTATCTTGCTCGACGGCATCAACCGCACGGTTTTCGCCACCGCCGACGATGAACTTCGCCCCGTGATGAACGGTATCTATTTCGACATTACGGCTGACGATGTTACCTTTGTGGCATCCGACGGGCATAAATTGGTTCGCGTAACCAATAAAAGCGTGAAGGGCGAAGGACGTTCTTCCTTTATCCTGCCCAAAAAACCCGCGAACCTGCTTAAATCGCTCTTGCCGAGGGAAAATGGACAGGTGGAAATCAAATTCGACGAGAACAACGCTTACATACAGATGGCGAATTATATGATGATTTGCCGTTTTGTGGAAGGGCGTTACCCCAATTACAATTCCGTGATTCCCAAAGACAACCCCAACACCGTGGCTCTCGATCGCTTGGCGTTCTTGGCTGCGCTGAAACGTGTTGCCGTGTTCTCGAACCCCGCGAGCAGCCTGATAAAACTGCAATTGTCGGACGATAAAATTGTGGTTTCGGCGCAGGATATTGATTTCTTGACGGCGGCGGAAGAAACCATTCCCTGCCAATACGGTGGGAAAATGATGAGCATCGGTTTCAAGGCGGTTTTCCTGATTGATATTCTCAACAATATCCCCTCGATCGATGTCCGGTTGGAACTTTCCGATCCTTCGCGGGCGGGCATCATTCTTCCGGTTGAAAACGAGGAAAACGAAGATATGCTCACGTTGCTGATGCCGATGATGCTGAACGATTGATCGCTCGGTTTACGAATTTTTAAACGGAAAAAATGGATTTGAACTTAAAAAACCCCTTGGTTTTCTTCGACTTGGAAACCACGGGCATCAATATCACGCAAGATCGGATTGTGGAAATTTCTTTCCTCAAAATTTTCCCCGGCGGAAAAGAAGAGATTAAATCGCGGCGCATCAACCCCGAAATGCCAATCCCGCAAGAAGCCACTGCCATTCACGGAATTACCGACGACGACGTAAAGGACTGCCCCACGTTTAAGCAGATCGCCAAATCGCTCGCCGATCAGTTGGAAGGTTGCGACTTGGCAGGATACAATTCAAGCCGTTTCGACGTGCCGATGCTCGCCGAGGAATTTCTTCGCGCAGGCGTCGATTTCGATATGAGCAGGCGGAAATTTGTCGATGTGCAGATCATTTTTCACAAAAAAGAACAGCGCACCCTCGAAGCCGCCTATAAATTTTACTGCGACAAAGTGTTAGAAAACGCACATTCCGCCGAAGCCGACACTCTCGCCACCTACGAAGTGCTGAAATCGCAACTCGATCGGTATCCCGACTTGGTAAACGACGTGGAAACCCTGTCGAAAGACTATTCGAGCTTCAACAACAACGTTGATTTCGCGGGGCGCGTAGTGCTGAACGACAAAGGCGTAGAGGTTTTTAATTTCGGGAAGCACAAGGGCAAATCGGTGGTGGAAATTTTCAAAAACGAGCCGAGTTATTACGCCTGGATAATGGACGGCGATTTTCCGCTCAACACCAAGCAGGTGCTGACGAGAATACGCCTTCGCGAAATGAACAAATAAGAGAGGGGACACTTTTTTATGCACTATTTCCGTTGCTTGTCGGTTGTCGGTTTGTCGCTCGTGTTTTTCGCTTGCGGTAAGGCTAAGTCCGATGCCGAAGCCCCCAATGAAGCCCGCAAATCGGTAATCAAGGAACGCAAAGTCCGCTTTGCCGGGAATTATGCGCGGGATTTCAACGATTTGCAGGAATTGCAGATCGAGGCGGCGATCAACAACGGCGTGGATCCGCTCGAAACGCGCGACGACACGCTCAAATTGGCGAAAAAATTGGTCCGGTTGCCCAACGAGTTGGAATTGTACAAGATGTATGAGTTGAAACATTCCATTCCCTTTCTCGTGCCGTCCGCGGCGCAGTTGCTGATGGATATTTCAAAGAATTTCCGCGATTCGCTTTACAGCAAAGACTTGCCGCTCTACCGCATTTTCGTTACAAGCGTAACCCGCACCAACGAGGATATGAAGCGTTTGAGAAGGGGGAATTTGAACGCGAGCGACAATTCCACGCATTGTTACGCCACTACCTTCGATATTTCGTGGAAACAATTCGATCAGATTGATCGGGATTCGTTGCGGCGGCTTTCTCCCGATCGCTTGAAATTGGTGCTTGGGCAAGTCCTTTTCGATTTGCGGCAGCAACAACGCTGTTACGTGAAACACGAACGCAAACAGGCTTGTTTTCATATTACGGTGCGCTGAATCCGAAGTCAAAAATCATAAATCTTTTTATTGATGCGCTTCTTCATCACGCTTGCCTATAACGGAAAAAACTATGTCGGTTGGCAAAATCAGCCGAATGGAAGAAGTGTGCAACAGACGGTGGAAGAGGCGATTTCCACGCTGTTGAGGCAGACGGTGTCGATCGTTGGCGCGGGGCGTACCGATGCCGGGGTGCACGCGCAAAAAATGGTGGCGCATTTCGATTGGTACGGCGAAGCCTTTGAAATACAAGAATTTATCAATCGGATGAACGGTTTTTTGCCGAAGGACATTGCCGTGTATCGCATTCAAGCGGTTATCGCCGATGCGCACGCCCGATTTTCCGCCACCTCGCGCAGCTACAAATACTACCTCACTACCCAAAAAAATCCTTTCTGCCACGAATGCAAACTGCGTGTGTTTTTCACGCCCGATATTGAGGCGATGAACAAATTGTGCGGCGTGTTGATGGAATACACGGATTTTACGAGTTTCAGCAAGTTGCATACCGACGTGAAAACGAACATTTGCCGTATCGACGAGGCGTATTGGACGCAGGATGGGGCGGACTACGTGTTTACCATCAGAGCCGATCGCTTTCTTCGCAATATGGTTCGCGCCATCGTGGGAACGCTTATCGAGGCGGGTAGGGGACGCTTGGGCGAAGACGGCTTCCGAAAAATAATCGAGGGGAAAAACCGATGCCTCGCCGGACATTCCGCGCCCGGACAGGCTCTCTTCCTTCACGATGTGGCTTACCCCGACGCTATTTTTATCGCCGGAAAACGCAAGAAACCCGACTTGGCGACAAGTCGGGCTTCCAACAACCTAAAAACTACCTAAATTATGAAAAAACACCAATTCGTTTGTTTTTTTATCGGGCAATATACTATAATATCCACAAAAATAAGCACTTCGTTTTTTTATAACAAATGGAATAGACGAACTGACGTTTTTTATCGACAAACGGCAGGAAAGCGGATATGAATTGAAAATTAAGAATTAAGAATTAAGAGAGAAGGCACGCCATCTTTCGTCCTTCCGTCCTTCAATTCCTTATCGTCCTTAAAGTTTTTTTTTTAAAACTGCGCTATCGGCGTTCAAAAAAAACAAGGGGATTCAGCATTAGGCGCGGAATCCCCTTCATTTGTAATTGAACGTCCAAACCTTCGGAACGTTTCAGTCGTTCATCGAAATCAAAAATTCTTCGTTGTCTGTGGTACGGCGCAAGCGCGTCAGCAGAAATTCCATTGCCTCTACCGAGTTCATATCCGAGAGGAAATTGCGCAACACCCACATTCGGTTGAGGGTTTCGTCCGACAAGAGCAAATCGTCGCGGCGCGTGCTCGATGCGATGATGTCCACGGCAGGGAAGATGCGTTTGTTGGACAGTTTGCGATCCAATTGCAGTTCCATATTTCCGGTTCCCTTAAATTCTTCGAAAATCACGTCGTCCATCTTCGAGCCTGTTTCCGTCAGTGCGGTGGCGATGATGGTGAGCGAACCGCCGTTTTCGATGTTTCGGGCTGCGCCGAAGAAGCGTTTGGGCTTGTGCAGGGCATTGGCGTCCACGCCACCCGAAAGCACTTTTCCCGAAGCCGGCTGCACGGGGTTGTAGGCGCGAGCGAGGCGGGTGATGGAATCGAGCAGGATAACCACGTTGTGTCCGCATTCCACCAATCGTTTCGCTTTGTTGAGCACGATTTCGGCGATTTTCACGTGGTGATCAGCCGGTTCGTCGAAGGTGGAAGCGATAACCTCGGCGTTTACGCTGCGTTCCATATCGGTTACTTCTTCGGGACGCTCGTCGATGAGCAGGATAATCATATACACTTCGGGGTGGTTGTCGGCGATGGCGTTGGCGATGTCTTTCAAGAGCATCGTTTTACCGGTTTTCGGCTGCGCCACAATCAGTCCGCGCTGTCCTTTGCCGATGGGCGAGAACATATCCACCACGCGACAAGAGAGGTTGTCGTTGTGTCCTGTCGTGAGGTTGAATTTTTCGTTGGGGAAAAGCGGTTTCAAATGATCGAAGGGCACGCGATCGCGCACTTCTTCGGGCTTCCTGCCATTTATCATATCCACTTTTATCAAGGGGAAATACTTTTCGCCCTCTTTCGGCGGGCGCAGGGGTCCTTCCACGATGTCGCCCGTTTTCAAGCCGAACAAGCGGATTTGTGATTGGGAAACGTAAATATCGTCGGGCGAGGACATATAGTTGTAGTCGGACGAGCGCAAAAAGCCGTAGCCGTCCTGCATAATTTCCAACACGCCCGAAGCGTTCAGGATATTGTCGAAATCGTATCCGGGATCTTTTTCCTTCGGGGATTGGTGTTGTTGCTGTTGCTGAGGCTGTTGATTCGGGTTTTTGTTGGCTTGCGCTTGGTTTTGCCGAGGTTGGGGCGGTGCTTGTGCCGCAACGATGAGATCTTCCAACATCGGACGGCTTTTCGCAGGGGTTGCTGCTGCAGCCGTTTCCGGCGGGGTGGGCGCTTCGTTTTCGGGTTCGTTTTCCGCGATGACGGGCGGAAGGGTAACTGCCATTGGCGTTTCAGGATTCTTGCCTTGTTCGCGATGCTTGGAAGAGCGAAAAACCAACTGTATGGCTTTTTTCGCGATGGTTTTTTCAACCACCGGCGGGGCTTGTTCTTCCGCCTCGGCTTGATTGTCGGTGGGCGTATTGTTGATGGGCATTCGTTGTTCCGTTTTTAGTGGGATATTTTTTTGAATGTTCTTTTGTTCGTTGTTGCGATTTCCTTGTTTGGGCAAAACGGGGGCGACGGTTTCCGCCGCTTTATTTTGCAGTTTTATGTTGGGTTTCCCTTCCGATTTTTCGGGCTGTTGTTTTTCCGCAGTCGCTTGTTGGGCGGCGGCGTGGGGGGCTTTCGCTTTCGGGCGAGCCGTTTTGTTTTTGTGCGCCCTGCCCGCGTTGTTCCCCTGCACCCTGTCCCCGTGAGAAGGGTTCGAACTGATTTTCTTCATTCCGGCGATTGCTTGTTCGTCGAGTATTTTGTAAATGAGTTCTTCTTTTTTGTATGCGTCGGGACGTCTGATGCCTAACTCTTTGGCAAGCGTGCGCAATTCGGTTGTAAGCTTTTCGTTTAGCTCAATGATGTTGTAAGCCATTTTGAAATTGTTGATTTTTCCCTTTATGGTTTTTAATAAAAATAGAATTGTATTGAAATTATGTCGTTATGTGCTTTACGGAAAGAGGCATAGGTTTTTCCCCCCTTTCATTAACAGAACCTAACAATATAGTCTAATGAATTTTTGTTGAAAGATGACTGCTTCCGCAAATCATATATCGCAGATATGGCGCAAAGGTAAGCACTATTTTTGGAACTGCAAATAATTTGGGCGGTTTTTTTTATCGCGCCCCCCAAAAATCAGTGTATTTGCTTGCTCAGCAAGGCTTCGTTACCGACGCGGCGTTCGATTTCGAGTTTGTAGAGGGTAATCCGCCTCATATCGAAGGAACTTTTCGTCGCCGATTGCGAAAACAAATCGTAAGCCGATGACACCCATTCGTTTGCCTTCGCCATATCCCCCTGCATCTCGTAGGCGAGGGCGATGTTGCTTGCGGTTTTCGCCTTGTTGAGTTTGTTTTTTTGTCCGTTGAAAAATTGAGTCCATTTGTCGATGGCGTTAGCCCAATCTGCTTTTTCGGCAAATTCCATACCTTTGTGCATCAATTTATTGGGTAGCTCGTAGAGCCATCTGTCCTGCGTTTTCCAATGGGGCGCGAGCGCGTTGCAGGCTCTTTCGGCGGCGTGTACGGCAAGTTCTTTCATCATATCTTTTTCCGAGGGCAAAAAGTATTCGTCGTGCATACCCTTCAAGTCGTAGCCTTCCCATCGCAAGCTATCAATGTATTGAACGATAGGTATTTGTCCGTCCATCGAGGGTTGATAGATGCGAAGTACCACTTGCGCCTTCCCCATCATTTCCGCGAAGCGCAGCCCTTCCTGCACAAAAAGTTGTTTTTTTGCGGTGGCAAAAAGAAATTTGTCAAGCGAAATGAGGGCGTCGGCGCCGGATTCGTTCCGCAAGCGTTTCATTTCTTCCGGCATAATGGGGACTTGTTCCCAATAGAGCGTGTCGTTCCGCAGAGGTTCTTTGTAATACGCCACGTCGTCGAAGTATTCTTCTTCGCCAAGGAATTGCGCCAACGCCTCGGTGTAATACACCGCCGTGCTGTCGGTGGAAACCGAAACGGCGGTGGGTTTTTGTTGCCACGACTGTTGCGCCAAATGTCCCATATTGTCAGGCTGTTGCACAGTGTTATTGACGATCAGCACGGAACGGACGTTGCCGGGAAGCGTTACCTTTGCCGGTTCTTGGGTTTCGATAGTCAAGTATCTCATACCCCCGCACGCGCCGAGCGCAAGCCCCAAAAAGAGGACGGACAGAGAGTGGTATATCGTTCTTTTCATAAAAGTGTAGTGTTTAGAAATTGTTTCTTGCATCATTTTCTTGGCAAATTTAGGTATTTATATGGAATCGAGGTAATTTTTTGTTGAAATCTTTCGTTTTTGGGGAAGGAAAATCCCTAAAAAATGTATATCTTCGCAATTACAAATAAAAAAGCACACCGATGAAGATTCTTTCCGCCGTGCAAATCAGGGAAGTCGATGCCAAAACCATCGACTACGAAGCCATTTCTTCCATTGACTTGATGGAAGGGGCGGCGATGTCGTTTACTGATTGGTTTATAGAAAATTATGCCCTGCAAGAAGCGCCCATAGTCGTTGTTTGCGGAAGGGGCAACAACGGTGGCGACGGCTTGGCGGTGGGGCGGTTGTTGCAGGGCAGAGGCTATGCGGTTCGCGTTTATTTGATGCCGGGGGAAACGTTGTCTGCCGATTGCGCCGAAAACCTGCGCCGTGCAAAAACGTCGGGCGTGGACGTGCGACAAATTGTTTCGCCTGAGGAAATCACATTGTCAGACGCCGCCGTCGTCATCGACGCCATTTTCGGTTCGGGCTTGAACCGCGAACTGTTGGGGCTTCCTGCCGAGCTTGTCCAACGGATAAATGAAAGTGGGAAACCGATTGTCAGCATCGACGTGCCAAGCGGTTTGTTCCTCGACAGAAAAACGTCGTTTGCCGTGCACGCCACCGACACGATTACCTTCCAAATTCCCAAATTTGCGTTGTATCTTCCTGAAAATTCGGTGTTTGTAAGGAATGTCCGCGTGATAAATATCGGGTTGAGCAAAAAAGCGATCGGCGAGGTGGAAACCGATATTTTCTTCACGGAAACCGCTGACATTAAAAACCGCCTGAAACCGCTGTCGAAATTCGCGCACAAAGGCACTCAGGGGCATACGCTTGTCATCGGGGGCAGTTTTGGGAAAACGGGGGCGGTTTGTTTGGCTGCGAAAGCGGCTTTGAAATCGGGTTGCGGATTGGTTACGGCTTTTCTGCCCGGTTGTGGCGTTCCGGTTATCCAATCGAATTTCCCTGAAGCGATGGCGGTTTCGGACAAAAATGAACACCACATTTCGGATATTCTTTTCGACGTGAAGCCCGATGCGATCGCCATCGGCGTGGGTATGGGCAGGGACGAGGATACGCAAATGGCGTTTTACCTCTTTTTATTGGATAACCTTGTCCCGCTCGTGATTGACGCGGACGGCTTGAACATTTTGTCGGAACACGAGGATTGGCTCTATTTTCTGCCACCCAAAACAATCCTTACGCCGCACCCGAAAGAATTGTCGCGCTTGATAGGCGGGTGGGCAGATGACTTCGACAAGATAGCCCGTGTGCGTGCATTTGTGCGGAAATACGATTTGGTGCTTGTCGTGAAAGGGGCGTATTCGTTGGTTCTCGACTCGGAAAACGTGTTTGTCAATGCTTCGGGCAGTCCTGCCTTGGCGACAGCCGGAAGTGGCGACGTGCTTTCGGGCATCATCGCCGGGTTGTTGGCGCAAGGTTATGCCCCCATTGACGCGGCGCGTATCGGCGTGTTCCTGCACGGGCTGACGGCGGACGTTTCGGCGAAAAAAATACATTCGCGCAGTTTTGTGGCGACGGACATTATCGAAAACATTGGCAACGCCTATTTTGAGGTAGAGAAATAAAGCGGTGTGCGCAAACAGCGTTTTTCAAAAAACAGTAGTGTCATTTGCTTGTTTAGAAAGAAATCCCTATTTTTTGTAGCAAATAATTTCAATTATTGCTGTCCGCTAAACTTAAAAAGCGCACAAAACACCTGTCCGAGATGCCGATAAAACGTCATTTCGGATTTGTTTTTGAAAAAGTAAGCCCCCCTACTCAAAATTGATAGCAA